>NZ_JAZAYT010000031.1:0-287260 GCF_036321945.1 Flavobacterium facile | reverse complement strand
AGTTAGTTATTGTAAAACTACCTGTTGCAACTGAACATGTTGGATGAGTAACTGGGCTAACAGTTGGAACTGCTGGCGTTACTGGTTGCGCATTAATAGTTACATTAACTGGCGCACTTGTACATCCATTAGACGTAGAAGTTACAGTATAACTTCCAGCCGTTACAGTTACTAATCCAGTTGCTGTTGGTCCTGAAACTACAGTTCCTGTTGGCGACGTAATTGAGTAAGTATTAGCCGAAGAATAATTAGTAATTACAAAAGTACCATTAGCTACTGAACAAGTAGGTTGTGTTACACTTCCTATTGTTGGTGTAGCTGGTGTAGCTGGTTGTGCATTTACAGTAACACTTACTGATGCACTTGTACATCCGTTTGCACTCGCTGTTAATGTATAACTTCCAGTTGAAGCAGTAACAACTCCTGACGCATCAATTGTTGGACCTGCTGGTACAAATGTGTAAGTATTGGTTGCATTATAGTTAGTTATTGTAAAACTACCTGTTGCAACTGAACATGTTGGATGAGTAACTGGGCTAACAGTTGGAACTGCTGGCGTTACTGGTTGCGCATTAATAGTTACATTAACTGGCGCACTTGTACATCCGTTAGCATTTGCAGTAATTGTATATACTCCTTCAGTTACTGTTACTAAACCTGTTGCTGTTGGTCCTGAAACTACAGTTCCAGTTGGCGACGTAATTGAGTAAGTATTAGCTGAAGAATAATTAGTAATTACAAAAGTACCATTAGCTACTGAACAAGTAGGTTGTATTACACTTCCTATTGTTGGTGTAGCTGGTGTAACTAGCATTGGCTGAACACTAAATGGTGCTGAAGGCAATGAAGTACAATTTCCTGCTACGGTAGCTGCTGTTACTGTGTAGCTTTGTCCTGCAAGCATACCTGTAATAGTACCTGCTGCTCCTACAGTTGGACCTGATGGCGCAAATGTATATACATAAGTTGCATTATAGTTTGTAATAGAAGCTGTGCCTGCTGCACTACATGTAGCTACTGTAGTAGATACGGTTGGTGTAGCCGGATTTGCAACTCCTGTTACTAAAGTGATATTATTAACACTGTTAGCACATGAAACACCTGCTACTCCTGGATGAGAATAATTAAAAGTAAAATCTCCAGTTCCGTTGATGGTTACAAATGCTGTACCGTCTGCATTGTTTTGAGTAATAACTGCATTTGGTGAATTTGAAGTCCAAGTTCCACCTGCTGGTGTTGCATTTAAAGTTGTTGCACCTCCTACACAAACAGTACCTGGTGTTGCTGGTAAAATTGTGATAGAAACGGGTCCATTTACAACGATTGTACCTGTAGCTGATGCTAAACCACAATCAGGTATTAAAGGAATAGAATAGTTGTAAGTTCCCATTGATGTTGGTGTACCACTTATAGTTATGGTGTTAGAAGAGAAACTAGCTGTTACTCCAGTAGGTAAGCCTGATGCTGCTCCAATTCCTGTTACTCCAGTAGTTGTATGCGTTATATCTGGTGATATAGATGTGTTTACACATAAAACACGAGTTGCATTCGATGAAGCTGAACTATTAGGCGTAACAATAATAGTTCCAGTAGCATTTATTGAACCACAACCTCCTGTTAAAGGAATTATGTAATTGAAAGTTCCTGCAACAGTTGGAGTACCAGTTAATGATATAGAATTAGATGCCCAACTAGCGGTTACTCCTGTTGGTAAACCAGTTGCTACACCAATACCAGTTGCACCTGTTGTAGTATGTGTTAATGCAGGAGATATAGCTGTATCAATACACATTGTACGAGTAACGTTACTTGAAGTAGTATTGTTAGGTGCGACAGTTAAACTATAAGTAGCTGTAGCAGCTGTACAAGGTGCTCCATTTGGGTTATTTGTTGTTACAGTAATTGTAACAACATTACCTGCATCACCAGCTCCTGGCGTATAAGTAAAACTGAATGGTGAACTTGAAGCTGATGCTGTAACAGTACCTAAACCATTTGAAGATATAGTTACCGCTGTGGCACTTCCTCCAAAAGTATTTCCACTAACAGTTATTGGTGTGCTAACACATGTAGAACCACTCGTAGCACTTAAAACAATAGTTGGTTGATTTATACAATTAACTGCATATTCCAAAACAACCATGCCATTACCACCTGGAACTGTTGGATCACCCGTATTACCATAACCCCCAACTCCGACTCCAGAAACATAATGAACATCGGAAGTCATTGGAGGAATAGTATTAGCAATAGATTCTACATAAGATGTACCCAACATACTCCCTCCAGTAACGACAGAAGAAATATATCCAGCTCCTCCAATAGAAGCAGGCTGTGAAAAACTTGAATAAACAGCTGAGTTATTACCTCCTCCATATCCTCCTCCAGCACCAGCCGACTGTTCACCATGTCTAGTAACACAATCTCCATCTCCAGAAGAACCATTAAAAGTACTATTATAAGGAATTGTTAAAGAATTTCCTGGTTGACCAGATAATATAGCATATTCACCAACAGTTCTTTGTGTCATAAGTCCACCTGAACCACCGCCACCTGCAATAAGCAAAGCTCTAGCATGTGATGTATTTGTAATGGGTAAATTATCAGTAAATATACCACTCAAACCTCCACCAGAAGCATCATTACCTCCACTACAAAAACCACTAGAGCTAACGCCGTCAGCACCACCAAAACCATAAGATGTCCCTCCAAGTTGCAATCCTCCTTGCCCAACCATAATTTTCAAAACTTGACCTGGTGTAACAGGAATGGTTCCCATTGTAAAACCACCTGCCCCTCCTCGAGCAGGGTTTACTGTTTCCATCGAACCTCCTGCTGCCCAAATTTTTACATAAATACTATATACGCCGGCAGGAACAGTAAATGTTTGATCGCTTCCTGTATAACTATATCTTAAAGCATTAGAATAACCAGCCTCTGGCGTAACACTTGTCTGTGCACTTGCATTTATAAATGAAAGTAAAAAAAGAAACAAAAATGCCATATAATTTGCTTTTTTGCTTATAAAATCAAACACAATTGATTTTATAGTACTTCTTGAACTATTCACTTTATCACTATCAGTCAAAACAAAACTAACCTTGTTAGATTTGTTTTCGCTCATATATATATTATTTGTTTTCATAATATTAATTTTCAATTCTCTAAGTTTAATCATAAGAGAATTGTTTTAATTTTAGTAAAAGGTTCTACGCTCATTAGGTTATTAAGACCCACTGCAATTTCGCCTGAATTAGATATAAATTGTGAAGTATACATATTAATGTAGGCATCTATAGATGGTCCATTCAAATTCATAACAACAGAAGTTAAAACTGTCCTATCTATAGTAAATTCCATAAACTGACCTGGCACAAGTGCTGCAGGTCCTACTAAAAGATTTGGTGCATTTGCAACTCCGCCATTATCTGCAATGGTGAGTGCTGCTGTTCCTGCTGCTTTGGCAACAGACCCCGTAACATATTCTACCCCTGTGGGTAGTTGTACCGTTACGCTTGCCCCGGATGTAGATGCTGCGGCAACGTCTAAACGCACTCTTAAAAGTGAGCTGCCGTTGGCTACAATTACATTCCTTGGGTTTTGAGTAGGTGCGACAGCATGGTCAGGAAAACTGACAATGAAGGATTGAGCAGAAACATTCAAGCCAACCATAATGGTAAGCAAGAACAGCAGTCGCTGCGTCCATCGCAAAAAATAATTGTTTTTCATAAAAAAAATAATTAGGGTTAGAATTTTAAATTTTTGTCAAATTTTATTTGTAGGCTTTTTTTGAGTGCTAAGCCAAATGCACTTTTTAATTCTTTTATTTTATAAAAGCTATAAAATAAAATGGGGTAGCACTACAATGCGCCTCCTGGGGAGTGGATTAAAAAAGTAGCTATATAGAGAGTTAATTATTTTAGGGGTAATTAATAAAGAAAAAAAAACCACCACACAGCTTAAAAAGCCCTTAAATACAATATAGTAGCAATTGTATATAGTATCCTTATGGATATATCTATCAAAAGCTGTATAAATACGCAAAGTATTACGGCGGGGTAGAGCCATTTTTCTAGATTGAGAAATTATATAACAAAGGTAAAAGGTTGTAAACGAAGTATTTGTAGTACATTAAATGGTGTTAAAGTAGAACTTGTACTACTTTTGTGGTTATTTAAAATAAAATTAATTTAGAGGAATTTGTTGTAACCAGTAATTTTTGCTAATTGTCATTTCGAGGAAGAAGAAATTTTGGTTTAGGCGAGCTAAATCAAATAAAAAAAATATCTTATATGTCCACTAGTTCTTTAGACACTTTTCTCAAATAATTTGGGCTTAAACGCAAACTATTCAATTTCAAAAAGTATTAAATTGTTTAAAAAAAGTGGAGCTATTTGTAATTAGTACCCCCTCAAGAATATTAATAACACTATGCTCCACTTTAAATTACTAAACATAAAATAATTAAGAAGCCTTAATCTAACTAAAATTTAACAAATTGTTTTTTCTAAATATTTTTCTAATTCTTCATAGGTGTAAAAAGTAAATGTTTTAGTTAAGCTTAGTTTTTTAATCAAATAGACACTTGTAATCACTAAAAGGGTTTGAATATGTTTTTCTCTCATAACTAAATAGTCAACAAAGTCACTTAAATCATTTACTATATAAATAATTTCTTTCTGTTCAATTTTATGGTCTGTTGAAACAAAACACAAATTAATTTTTTTATTTACCGAAAAATTACTTAGTAATTTAGAAACATAATATGCCGAAGAATCAAAAACATAGTAAGTTTTCATTAGGTTCTATTTTTTATTTTCTGATGTGGCAGAAATATATTCAATTTGGATTGGGCTTTCATATTTTGGAAAACGTAAATTTTCTTTTTGCTTCCAAATAGCATATACAGAATATTGAACAGTTCCATTACTTGCGCCACCAAGATCTTCTAATATAAAAGATTTTTCATCTTGATTACGAGTTATTTTTATAGCACCCATTGTGTTTTCACCACCTTGTACAAAAACTTTAAAAGGTTTTGAATCAGAGATACAATCTACAAAAAGAGGGTCTAATTGTACTATAGCTTTTCCATTCACTAATTCAACTTCGCCAATATCAAAAAACCAGTTTTCGGGTGCTTCTGGTGCAAACAATATTCTTTCGCCATCTCTTGTAGGCATGGTTGTAGAAACAGAAGTAGAACCTGTGCCAAGAACCTTGTAATTTACACCTCCAATTCGTGCGCCTAAATAAACGGTTCTTGCAGTAGAAGTTTCGTTAAAATTACCAATAAAAGCAGCTCTGTCTACAGCTCCATTACCAGATATTGTGGCATTTGCAAATACCCCCCATTGTCTTCCAGAAAAAGAACCACCACCACCTTGAGCTAAAGTAGAAATTGCAACATTGTTTCCAGCGCCTAATACACCCCAGCCACTTCCAGCTGTGCTTCCAAATCCTATTAACCCCATACTACTTCCTGTAAAAGCACCACCAGAGCCGGCTGCCATGTATGAAGGTGTTAAATTATTTCCAGCACCAATTATTCCGGTACCACTTGCATTAGTATTACTGCCAATTATTGCAAATCCAGTAGCTCCAGTTGCAGCACCATAAACACCAACACCATTTGCGCCAATTGCATATCCATTAACGGCATATTCATTGGTTAATCCGTAGGATGAAAATCGGTCTCCAGCAATTGCAGTTGTACTTCCTACAACCATTCCACCATTTAATATTCTTGCTCTTTCACTACCGTTTGTAGAAAAATTTAAAACATCTGCACCAGAACTCCAAATACCTGTATTAGAGTCTGCTTGAAAAGAATAAGTTGGGGCAGTCACACTTCCTAAGGAATAAGATTGCAATTGACCATTATTGGTGTTAGAAATATTCCATCTATCAACATTATTGGTTTTTATTCTAACATCAGTTGCATCAGATGTTCCGATGTAGTTGGTGCCAGCGGTTGTTCCAGAATTACCAGTTAAAGACCAGTTAGTATTTGTACCTGTATTTATTTTTTGCCAAACTGCTCCGTCATAATAGTAAAATCCAACAGTTGTAATATTAATAGCTGTAGAAGTTGCTGAACCAGTTGTTGTTTCAGTAACATATATTAAAGTAGAAACAGGAACTGTTGCCATAGACATTGCTCTTTCACGAGTAACTCTAGGAATTAAAATACCGTCTACATTAGTGGTCGTTCCGGTAGGGTTAGCAGCTTCAATGTCTAAAGTAGCGTCAGGAGATGTTGTTCCAATTCCAACCTGTGCTTGCACATAAAACGTCGAGGTTATTAAGAATAAAAATAATGCTCTTTTCATGATGATTGTTTTTTAGTTTGCTTTTAATGACTACTATCTTATTTATTAAATAGTTACGCATTTTTGATGAAGATAAAATCAGTCATTAAAAGCAAAGTTAAAAAACAAAAAAATAAGATTATGTAGAATAAATAATTCAAAAAAAGTAGAATTTAAACCACAAATTAAGTTTTTTAAAATAATTTTTGGGTTTAAATTTTATTGTTTATCATCTTTCCAATATAAATTGAATAATTGTATTAAATAAGAAAGGTTGTCAATACCAGTCTTTTCAAAAATCCTTGTTTTATAGGTGCTTACAGTAGTTTTTTGGATATTAAGCGCTTCACAAATTTCAGTATTGCCATAGCCATCTACCATAAGTTTTGCAACTTCTAATTCTCTATTTGACAATTGCTCTAAGGGGTTAGCTGGTTTTTTCAAGATATAACTATCCATAATTTTTTCTTGAATTTTTTTACTCAGGTACTTTCCTGTGTTCATAACAGCTGTAATAGCATTTTTAATTTCTTCTTCAGAACTAATTTTGCTCAAAAAGCCATTAGCGCCAGCATTGATATATCTTATGGCATAAATTTCTTCATCATACCCAGAAAAAATAAGAATTTTTAAATCGGGTTGCATTTTTTTTAAGGTAGGAATAATACCAAGGCTATTGCCATCAGGAAAAGCAACATCAAGTAAAAGTAAATGAACTGTATTGTCATTTAATACTTTGATAATATCACTAATGTTTTCAATTTGAAATACAATTGGGTCTTTGTATAAATCTTTTAAAATAAAAGATAAGGATTTAGTAACTACACTATGGTCATCTGCGGTGATAAAACTAAACTTGTTAAAATTATTCTCCATGGCTATTATAAATATTTAATTAAACTTAAAACAAAGGGGGGCGGTTTTTATTATTTTGAGTTTAAAAGCAAATTGAAAGAAACAATAGTTTCTATATTTTTTTTGCTGCTAACTTTGATTGTGCCATCAAACAAATCAATAATTTCTTTACATAAATTCAAGCCTAATCCTGCACCAAGATTTTTTACATCGGCTGATATTTGGCCCTGATGATAATTTTCAAAAATATGTTGTAAATCATCTTCGTTAATACCGATTCCGTTATCTTTAATAGTAACAAGTAAGTTTATTTTATGGTCTAATTTTTTTTCAGAATCCAGTGAAATGGTTATTAGTCCATTCTTAGTAAATTTATTGGCATTACCAACAATGTTATAAAAAAGCTGATGAATTTTAACGGCATCAGAATGTATAAGAAAGTTTTCGGGAATTTTATTTTCTATTTCAAGTTGATTCCCATTGTTTTGCACAAAACTGGATAGCGATTTTAGTATCTCATTTAATTCGTCTTTTAGGTAAAAATCACTTTTTTTCAATTCTAATTTTTTGTTTTCGTTTTTTGAATAGTCTAAAACTTGATTAGCTAAAAGCGATAAAGAGTTAGTTGTAAATTGTATCGATTTTAACGATTCTTGTAAACTTTCATCTTTAATTTGTTTACTGATGTTTTTGCTATATATTGACAAAATATTAAGAGGTGATCTAATTTCATGACTAATCATACCTACTATTCTATTTTTAAAACTCAAGTTTTGTTGAATTTTCTCTTGTGCCAATAGTAATCGTTTTTCATATTCAAATGCCAAGCGAGTTAATAAAATAAGTATTCCAGAAATAATAACCATAAATATAACCAATCCAATTACAGTATAATTTCGAATTAACTTGTTTGTTTTGTATTGATTTTGAAATTTAAATTTAGAGTCATTTGTAAAAGAGATTAAGGCATCATCATATTTTTTTAAGAGTAATTCGCTATAGTTTAAAAGCTGATTGTTTCTGTTTAAAAAATTTGAATCTTTTCCTTTTAAGGTTGTAAGCTTGTTTTTGTAATTTAAAAATTCGTTCTGATAATAGTTGTTCGTATTTTTAAAGGCGGCAGCTAATTGCTCCTCAATATTTCCTGTAGTTACTTTTTTGCCGTATTTCATAGATACAACTACATTAAGTTTTTCTTTTTGTACATCTACTTTACCGGAAATAGCATTGCCTAATCTTGAAAAAAGGCCTTTGCGTTCTATAGTATCAACCAGCATGTACGATTCAATATTAATACTATTCAAAACATCTTCATAATTAAAACTATTTAATTTCAATAAATCTTTTTCAAATTGTGTACTAGGTAAAATCTGAATATTGATTAATGAATCAATTGCTTTATTAAGTTCTTTTATCGATAATTTGGTTGAATCTTTTTGATTCAAATAAAGAGAAAATGAATTGCTTTTGTCTACAGTTTTTGCTAAACTATCAATGTTTTGGTTAAGAGTATTGAGTGCAGTATTGTAATTGGTTAAATACTGATTGTCTTTAGTTTGAATATAATTCTGCAAATTATGTTGCGCAGTAATATAGTTACCTTTGGTAAGGTCACTAAAATGTTTTGCTTGGTCAGATATTTTCAACTCCGTTTCTAAAGTATCTAATTTGGATTCATTAAAAATCTCATTATACAATATCACAAGAAGTAAAAGTTGTAATAATATAATACTTGTCAATAAAGCAAAATGTACTACTTTTCTATGTTTGAAATTAGGGTTTCTTAAATCAAACTGTTTCAATACGTTTTTTTTCAAAATATTTAATATTTAATATTAATTCTTAATACTTAAATTTCTTACAGTTAGATGCGGCTTTGTCTATTAAAAATAAATAGATATAATAAAGCAAAACATTATTTTAAATTGTAATAAATAAAACACCTTTTTTATAAGGCAAAAATAGAGTATATGTAATCTTTTTTTTGTAGTATAAATTTTTATATAAATGTAGAATAAATACTACGTATTTAGATAAATTTTTAAGAATATGTGAAAAATAATTTTAAAATTTAGAGATAAGTGTTTTTATGTTAAAAAAAAAGAAGTGATTGAGTGTAAAATTGCTTACTATAAATGATTAATTCTTTTCCAAAAAATTTATTATAATGAGATAGCGATAATTCTACGAAAATTAAGGCTAACAACAATGAAAAAGAAGTAAATAAAATAGTTTCAAAAGTAAATTGCTTGATACTATTTGATTTAGAAACTCCATTACTTTTTCTAACTTCTACTTCGTTTGTAAGTTGTATAGCGTTTGTCATAGAAAGATTGAAATAATTCACAATAGAAAGAATCAAATTGAAATAGACAACCCCATCATAATTATAAAAAAATTGATAATTTTTTTGCCTCCAGGATAATCATTTACTATTAAATGAAGTAACATGTTTTAGTGATTCTAAAACTATTTTTCTGGGTTCTTCATCATGTTTTTTAAATTTTCATCGTGTGTAATTCCTTCCTCTTTTGCCCATCGAAGTAAATTGTTTTCATAATGCGATTTTTCAATTGCCGCTTCAACTTTTTGTTTTGATTCGACATTCTTAAGTTTTAATAATAAACCAAAATTGAAAGTTCCCCAAGGATTATTTTCCGGATTTAATTTTTCATCAATAAAATTAGTTGCTATTTCAGGTGCAATTGAAGATTTTCTATTTGATATCTAAGCTCTTAACTGCCAATTTAATGCCTGAATAGCCAATAGTTTTGTTCATTGGATTCTCATTTTAATTTTTTTTTTTTTACAAGCACATCTCAAATAGCAACGTTAGTTGTCGAAAGGTAATTTTCAGATTTCCTTTTACATGTTCAATTTTTTTTGTGCATCTTAATTAAAAATTGATGTTTTTTATTTTTATAATGAATGTTTTCTTTATAATAACTTAAATCCAAACAACAATGTAAGTCAAATTCAGAAGTGTTTTTTGTTTTAAATTTAAGTAGTATTTGTTCTAAAGATATTAAAAATATTGTTCTACAAATATTTGATACACTCCTGCTTATTTTTGTAAACCGTTTATCATTAGTCACAAAATAAGTTCATGTTTTATTGTGAATTAAATTAGCTAAATGGTATTAATTTAAATTTAAAAAAACGAAAGTAAAATTTGCAGTTACATGATTTTATCTGTTTTCCCTTTTTGTTATTGTTAACATTCTCTCTGATAGGAGAAATGTTTGAAAATAAATTTGTTTGTATCGGGTAGTTATTAACCCTATTTAGTGCTAAAGAAATTTCTTATTATGTTAGAGGATGAAAAATTAGAAAAATTATTAGAAGAAAGGGATTCTGTAGATAGAGAGATTTTCCTTTTGAACGAAGGAGAATTAGATGAATTAATAAAGAATAATGATCCTTTAAATGTTAAATATTTTTCAATAGTAGAAGAGATTAAAGCTTTGATTAAAATGTTATAAAAGTAATTTGAATAAGAATTAAAGCTGTTAAGGATAGTTTTGTTTTAGTTATGGGGTTTATTTCAATTATGTCTTATTGCTTTAGTTAAAATTCAAATTTAAAGCAATAAATTAAAAAAAATATTGAATCAATTCTGTGACTTAATGAATAAAAAAGGTTGTCTTTTATTGTTATGTGATAGTTTTTTTAAGAATAATTGCCTGAACAACAAGCTTTTTTATAATAATTTAAATATAATTATGCATATATTATTTTTTTTAGCAATTGGCGGTTTGTCTGGTTGGTTAGCAGGCAATATTTTTGAAGATATTAGATTTAACCAAATAACAAACATTGTAATTGGATTTGTTGGTGGGCTATTAGGTAAATGGTATTCTACAAGACTCGTTTTTGATGTAGATAATTTGATATTTATATGGAACACAATAATAACTATTGTAGGCGCATTACAATTATTGTATTTGTTTTCAATAATTAAAAAGATAAAAATAGATTAAGGTTTTGTTGTTTCAGGCAGCTATTTAGGACTATGTTAGTAGTAGAACATAGTAATATTGATTATACGCTGCTGTCTGAACAACATTTTTTTTAAATTCAAAAAAACAAATAAGATAATTTTTTTTTTACCTCAGGTAATTACACTAATTACTTTTACTTCTGGTAATTAGGTGTTGGGGGGCATTGTAATGCCTGAGGTAAAAAAAGGTTTAAGTATATAATATTGAAATGGTTTTTATTGTTGCGTCAGACAGGCATATCTAATTACTAAACTTTTTGTAATTAGAAATTGGGAGATTTAGGTAATATGTTCTGTCTCGCAACAATCCTTAAATATCAAAAGATAATATTAAAATTGAAAAGATGTTGATCATATAAACAGAATATGTAAAGGTGGTAAATTGAAAAATATATACGTTTATGATAGGAGAAGATTTTTTTTTATTTTTTTAAAAAAAAAGTTTTCAAAAGAATATAATTTTATTCGGCTTAATAGTGTTGAGTATATGAAAATTGAAAATTTTAATTCTGACGATGTAGCTGTTTTTAATGCATACTATGAATTTGATATTGTAGCTTTCTTCCGTTTTAAAGAATGCTTTGAAAACAGAATTTTAGTTTGTTATGAGAAAAATGATGTTGCTTCAAAATATAAAAATACTAATGAAATTGAGTTTATTGATATTTCAAGACCAAAGGCAAATTTTTACACACCATTAAAAATGAGAATTGACAGTTTATTTAGAATAGGATTAAAATGAAAAACATAGTTTTATTACTATTGGTGTTTATTGTTTTTGTAATTGGTGTAATAAGTTGTTTTTTTAATGTTTAGAGAGGAATAATCAATTATTAAAAGTTGGAAATGAATGTGCCAAATGAAGTCTTTGACTACATTTTGAAAGGACAGTCTGTATAGATTGTGAAGTAAAATTACCCTAACAATTAACTCAAATAGTAGAACTTAAGAAGGAATCTTTGAATTTGTTATAGATTACAACAATACTGAAACATATGAAGAAGTGGTAGTGGATGATTATACGGATAAAGGATTTTTTATTGCAGAAAAAAATAAAAACTGAGGTGATATCTATGTATTAAAAGGAAAATCTGAAGTTTTACTTTATTATCAGCTAATAGGTAATAAATAAAAGAATTAAAATCAACAAAAGAAAGATTATACAAACATTGAACTTACTCGAGTATTTGAAGAAGTTGAATAAGAAGTAATGACGTTATTCGAAAAAAAAAATATTTAATAGAAAATATAATTATTGAACACTAAAATTATGTTATGAATAAATTAATTCAATCTGTTAGTTCTTTTTCAAGTATTCCTATTTTTCATGATATACCAAAAGGATACTATAATAAAAGGTTAAACCAGATAATTTCAGATTTTGATGATAAAATTAAGAAAGTCTCTATAGGGTTAAATAATAATTTACAAAATCGTTTAGTTAATAATAAGGATGTTGACGAGCCCCTTTGGCTAAATATAAAATGGCAGGCAAAATGTTATTTATTTCATGCAGAATACTATTTTGAAGCTTGGGTTACAAAAACGTCTAATCCTAATAGTAAAAGAGTTCAAGTAGAGAATTTAGAAATTAGATGGAGACATGGAAATGACAGAGGAATGGAAAGAGGAAAAAATGTCAATAAGATTACAATAAAGAAAAGAGAAAATTTTTACGGACTTGCTTGTGGGCATGAAAGTATGTGTTTAGTTGCTTCCATAACCCATTATGGAGCTAGCGCATCTGTTTCGTCTCCTAATAACTGTTCTTATGTTTAAAATTATATTAGTTTTTAAAATACTAGACTGATAAGACTTAATTTGAAATTAGTGAGTTTGTTTCCTTATATTAACTTAATATTTTAAAGTTTTTTATTTTCATTATTTTGATGAGTATGTTATCGGATGAAATAAAAAAATGTAAATTTGAAAAGTTAATAAATGAGTTTTCTTCAAGTTAAAATTTTTACTCAAAGAAATTTCAAAGCAAAGATAAAGCAAGGTTTTTTATTTTGAACTTTGCGTAGATTGTCATTTTGAAAAAAAATAAAAAAATAAAAGATTTTGTTTTTTAATAACAACCCGTTTTTTTGAAAAGAGATTTCTATAATTTGAATTTATTTGTGTTAAAAGAATAAGAATAAGAATATGATTTGTTTTGAATTTTATTAAAAATATTTTTATACTGAATAATTTTTATATATTTGCACTTCACAAAAGTAAACAAAACAGTAAACGTTTTTTGCTTTCTCACTCAGAAATGTTGTTTTTAATTAGTTAATATACAATGAGTTATGATTTTAAAAAATTAAATTTTTAAACTCATAACCCGAAGGTCACAGGTTCGAGTCCTGTTCCCGCTACTAAGAAGCTTCACAGAAATGTGGAGCTTTTTTTATGTAATTTACTCAGTATCAATAAATTAACATTAAATTAATTAATTTTTTTAGGATTTTGAAAATAAAAATCACTACTTTTGCACTTTTATTTTGAAAATTTATGACTACACAGAAAATTATTGGTTACAGAAAGTTACTTAATGTTACCAGAGAAGCAACATTAAAAGAATTAAAAACAATATATAGAAATAGTATGAAGGAAGATCATCCTGATACTATTGCAGATCCAGTTGAGCGTTTAGCAGCTGAAGAAAGAAGTAAGAACATTATTGAAGCCTACCACTTTTTAGTAAGTATAGCTCCAGAAACTAGAGAAAAAGTAAAAGCAGAATACACAGCTACTACTACAACTTCTCAAATTTCTGATTTTCATATGGATAAAGGTGTCTTATATATTAGCTTTGTAGACGGAAGTAAATTCGAATATTTTGGTGTACCAAGAAACACGTATGTGAAAATGGTAAACGCTGAATCACCAGGTCGTTTTGCTCGTCGTCACATTTATAACGAATTCACATACCGTAGCGCTAGTAAATTAGTAGCTGCAGAATAATTAAAACAGTATTTCGAGTATTTCGAGAAACAGTTTTAATCAGATTATAGCAAAAAGCCATTCTGAAACGAGTGGCTTTTTTTATGTACCTTTGCAAAATAAATAAATAAATATATGTCGCACAAAGCAGGTTTTGTAAATATTATTGGAAATCCAAACGTAGGGAAATCAACCCTAATGAATGCTATGGTAGGTGAGAAGTTGTCTATTATCACCAGTAAGGCACAAACCACACGTCACAGAATTTTCGGAATCGTAAATGATGAAGATTATCAAATCGTGTTTTCGGATACGCCAGGAATTATCAAACCAGCTTACGATTTGCAAACTAGCATGATGGATTTTGTAAAAAGTGCTTTTTCTGACGCCGATATTTTAATCTATATGGTTGAAATTGGGGAGAAAGAATTAAAAGACGAAGAGTTTTTCAATAAAATTATTCATGCTAAAATTCCAGTTTTACTTTTGTTGAATAAAATCGACAAGTCGAATCAGGAAATGTTAGAAGAACAAGTGCAAACTTGGCAAGCTAAAGTGCCTAATGCAGAAATTTTTCCAATCTCGGCATTAGAAAACTTCAATGTAAAAGAAGCGTTGAATAGAATTGTAGAATTGTTGCCAGTTTCACCACCGTATTATCCAAAAGATGCTTTAACTGACAAACCAGAGCGTTTTTTCGTAAATGAAACCATTCGTGAGAAGATTTTATTAAATTACGATAAGGAAATTCCATACGCGGTTGAGGTAGAAACGGAAGAGTTTTTTGAAGAAGAAAAAATAATAAAAATCCGTTCTGTTATTATGGTGGAACGCGATACACAGAAAGGAATTATTATCGGTCATAAAGGTGCAGCTTTGAAAAAAGTAGGTATGCAAGCTCGTGCCGATTTAGAATTGTTTTTCGACAAACAAATACATATTGAAATTTTCGTAAAAGTGAATAAAGATTGGAGAAGCAATGCTTTCCAATTACGAAGATTCGGATATAATCAAAAATAATGACTAATCAATAGTGATTAGTAAAGAATAATTAGTAAAGAGTAAATAGAAAAATTGTTTTGAAAAAAGCAGTTCTGTTTTAGCCCCGATTGGAAGAAGCTACCGTGTAGCCTGGAAAGCGGGACAGCAAGTGTTTTGAAATTCAAAATGTCTGCTTCTAAAATAAAAAAACGTACTTTTGCACAAAATATAAGAAGAATGAATAATATTGTAGCCATAGTAGGAAGACCAAATGTAGGGAAATCTACACTTTTTAATCGTTTAATCCAACGTAGAGATGCCATTGTGGACTCTGTGAGTGGTGTTACACGTGATAGGAATTATGGAAAAAGTGAGTGGAATGGAAAAGAATTTTCTGTAATTGATACAGGTGGATACATTAAAGGTTCTGACGATATTTTTGAAGGTGAAATTAGAAAACAAGTTGAATTAGCGATTGACGAATGCGATGCTATCATTTTTATGGTAGATGTTGAAGAAGGTATTACGCCAATGGATGATGAAGTTGCTAAATTACTTCGTAAAGTTACTAAGCCAGTTATATTAGCTGTTAACAAAGTAGATAATTCAAAACGTATGACAGATGCGTTAGAGTTTTACAATTTAGGATTGGGCGAATATTTTACTATTGGTGCCATGAATGGAAGTGGAACAGGTGAATTATTAGATAAATTAGTGGAAGTTTTACCAGAATTGCCAGAAGCAGTGGAGGATGAAAATCCATTACCACGTTTTGCAGTTGTTGGTCGTCCTAACGCTGGAAAATCGTCAATTATTAATGCTTTAATTGGTGAAGATAGATTTGTAGTTACAGATATTGCAGGAACAACTCGTGATGCAATTGATACCACATATAACCGTTTTGGTTTCGAATTTAATTTAGTAGATACTGCCGGAATTAGAAGAAAAGCGAAAGTAAAAGAAGATTTAGAATTTTATTCTGTAATGCGTTCGGTTCGTGCGATTGAGCATTCCGATGTTTGTATCTTAGTTATTGATGCCACTCGTGGTTTCGAAGGACAAGATCAAAGTATTTTTTGGTTAGCTGAAAAAAACAGAAAAGGAATTGTAATTCTAGTGAACAAATGGGATTTAGTTGAAAAAGAAACCATGACAGCAAGAGATTACGAACGTAAAATTCGTGAGCAAATCCAACCGTTTACAGATGTGCCAATTCTTTTCGTATCAGCAACAGAAAAACAACGTTTATTAAAAGGTTTAGAAACTGCTGTAGAAGTTTTTGAAAATAGAAAACAAAAAATTTCAACATCTAAATTCAACGATTTAATGTTGCCAATTATTGAAAACCAACCGCCACCAGCGTTAAAAGGGAAGTATGTGAAAATTAAATATTGCATGCAATTACCAACTCCGGTGCCACAGTTTGTGTTTTTCGCTAACTTACCACAATATGTAAAAGATCCATACAAACGTTTTCTTGAAAATAAATTGCGTGAAAACTATAATTTTAGTGGTGTGCCAATTGATATTTACATCAGAGAGAAATAAATAATAAAAAACCCGATAAGTGATTATCGGGTTTTTTTTAATCTATTTTCTTGTTATTAATAAAATTTATTTCAGAAAATTATTACATTTGTAAACCACAAATAAATAATAAAAAAATGAATAAATTTTTACTGTTTTTATCTTTAATTTCAATATTTGGATATTCTCAGGAGAATTACTTTCCTGCAAAAATAATAAAATCTGATTCTACAGAGATGAATGGATTTGTTAGATATAGTGAGAATAGAAAAACCCCGCAAGAATTTCAATTTAAAGAAACTGAAAAATCTCAATCAATTACTTTAACAGGTTTAGAAGTTGTTTCAGTAGATATTATTGACAAAGTCAAATATGTTAAAAGAACATTCAGTGTTTCTAAACATTCCAAGAGAGCTGATTTTTTAGATTCTTTTAAAGAATTTAAATTACATGAAAAAACTAAATTCATTGAACAATTAGTTGATGGAGAATTTAAACTATATTATTTATCAGATAGTGATGTCAATCAATTTTTTTATTCGAAAGCCAATTCAAACGTCATTTTACCTTTATTGGTTAAAGGATATACTGATGAGAATAAAGTATTATTAAATGAAGAATATAAGGTTGAGTTATATAAAAATGTTTTTTGCGAAAAAAATATTCTCTTAAAAAATGAAATTGCAAAATTAGATTATAAAGAAGACAAAATTATTGCATATTTTAGTAAAACAAATGAATGTGTTTCAGGTGTAAAACAAATAAAAAAACAAAAGGATTATGGCTATTTACAAATAAAAGGAACATTAGAAAATAATTTTATTAAATTTATTGATAAAAATGTTGATTTTGAAACTGAAAATAAAATAGTATTTGGTGTAGGAGCAGAATTTGAATATGTATTACCTTTATATAAGTACTTTTTTTCTTTTGTAGTTTCACCGACTTTTGCAAGTGTGAAAAGTGTTTATTCTTATAATGCTTTTGATAATAATGGGATAGTAACTAGTTTTACTGGTGAATTAAAATCTAGTACACTTTCTATTCCTTTAAATATTAGAATGTATCCAATAAATAAAACTAATTTTAAAGTTTATGTTAGTTTACCAACCTTCGTTACTATAGGTAATTCTAAAAGTAAAGTTGTTAAGAAGAATATAGAATATGATAGTCATATAGAATTGCCTGGAGTGGCTTTTTTAGAACTAGGATTTAGATATAAGAAATTTGAATTAGGGTTGCGTAGTTATGGTGGGAGTAATGGATATATGAAACGTAATGTGATTTCTATAAAATATAATGTATTTAATTCAAAGAAATAAACAAAAAACCCGATAAGTGATTATTGGGTTTTTTGTTTAAAACCGTACTTTTGTACAATAATTTTTACAAAAATACGTTTTGGTTTTTATTAAAGCCATTTTTTATTTCATCTATGAAAAAACAAACCTTAATTCTTGTCTTTTTATTTTTTAGTACACTATTTTCATTTTCACAAAATCAATTTGTATTTAAAGGAAAACTAAACAATAAAACGAACAACACGCCAATTGAATCCGCAACAATTTATCTAACTAGAGAAAAAGATTCAGCAGTTTTAGAATATACTATTTCAAACAAACAAGGCGCTTTTGAATTTAAAGTTGCACCGCAAAATACTTCCGTATCCTTAAAAGTATCTTTTCCAGAATTAGAAACATTTACAAAAACTTTTGAAACTATTAGTAATAATGTTGATTTTGGTGTAATCGAACTATATAAGCAAGATACTGAAATTGAAACGGTTTTAATAAAAAGTGATATTCCTCCAATTCGAATAAAAAAAGATACGCTAGAATTTAATGCAGCATCTTTCAAACTTAGACCAGATGCCAATGTGGAAACATTATTAAAACAATTGCCAGGTATAGAAATTGATGCAGACGGAAAAATTACAGTCAATGGAAAAGAAGTCAACCAAATTTTAGTCAACGGAAAACCATTTTTTGATAAAGATGGAAAAGTCGCTTTACAAAACTTACCATCTTCAATAATTGATAAAGTTCAAGTAACAGATACTAAAACAAGAAAAGAAGAGAAAACAGGTGATATTGCGTCTTCTAATAATGCAAGTATCAATTTAACTATTGATGAAAAAAAGAACAAAGGATTCTTTGGAAAAGCCTTAGTAGGTTATGGCTCAGATGAACGTTATGAATCTAGTGGGATTCTAAATTATTTTAAAAACAAAACCAAAGTAAGTGTTTTGGCTTCTGCGAATAATATCAATTCGGTTGGGTTTTCAATGGATGAAGTTTTTGATAATATGGGTGGAGGAAGAAATGGTAGTAGAGTACTTAATGGACAAAATTCTGGTTCCAAATTTGGGATTACAGAGTCTAATTTAGTGGGCGTAAATTACTCGGATAATTATCTCAAAAAGGTTGATTTTTCAAGTAGTTTTTCTCATTCTGAATCAAGTAACAGAAATAAAAATAAAACCAATGCTACTACATTTTTGCCTAATGGAACTTTTATAACCAATTCTGAAGCAACTAGTAAAACAGATTCTAAATCTGATAATTTTAGTTTTATGGCCGATATTAAAATAGATTCTACTATGTCAATTGTGTTTGAACCTAAAATGAATTATATTAAAAGAACAAGCTATAGTTCAACCAAAAGTAGTTCATTTGAAGGTACTAATTTGTTAAATGATTTTGCTTCAGATAATATTTCAGAATCTTTAAGTAAAACATTCGAAAGTACAACCACTTTTACTAAGTCGTTTAAAAGAAAAGGCAGAAATATATCGATAGTTTTGGACAATAAGAATAATTCTAATGATACTGATGTTAAAGTAAATTCGACAACTAATTTTTATCAAATCTCAGAACCATCCGATATCAGGAATCAAACTTCTAATCGAAAAAATAAAACGGAAAATTATAGGTTGAATTTTGAATATGCAGAACCTATTACGGATTCATTGATTGTGAAATTAGGAACTAGTTATGATTATAAATTCAATAGTAATATAGGAGAAACATTTGATTTTAATACTAGTACAAATTCGTTCACGGATAGAAATGATTTGTTGTCAAGTGCTATAAAGGCAAAAACTTCGGAATTATATACCTATGCTGGAATTAATATAAATAAAAAAAAATACAACTTTCGTGTAGAGTTAGGAGCTATGTCTATTCATAATGTGAATACTTCAGATTATTTAGGTTTAGCTACTCTTTTAGATAAGAATTTTATATTACCTGATGCAAATGTTCATGGAAGTTATAATTTTAGTAAATCAAAAAGTTTAAGGTTCAACTATAATTTAAATTATAGCCCGCCATCTGCCAATCAATTATTACAAATTCAAAATATATCTAACTCATTAAATACAATTGTGGGTAATCCTGATTTGAATGTAAATAAAAATCACTCTATTAATTTTACATACCGAAATTTTGATATAGCCACTCGTTCTGGTTATGGATTTAATTCAGGAATTAATTATTACGAAAACCAAGTTACATCTAAAACTATTTATGATGCTAATCGAAAGAAAACTACGACTTATGTAGATATGAATGGAAATAATAATTCTTGGTTTAGTTTATATTGGAATAAATCTATTAAGAAAGAAAAGGTTAATTATAGATATGAATTCAAAATTTCTAATAATTTTGGTTATGATAAAGGATTTGTTAATGGAGAATTATTTACAAGTACGTCATATTCATTCACGCCAAGTGTTAGATTTAATTACGAAATTACAGATAAAATTACGATAGCACCATCTTATAATTTCGGAAAAGAATTTGTTTCATATACGAATTATACGATTGATAAAACTTCATTTTATTCGCACAGAATGAATTTGCAAATCACCAGTTATTGGCCAAAAAATTGGACTTTTGGTAACGATTTTGGATACAATTACAATTCCAATTTAGGAGCAGGTTTCAAAAAAGATTTTTATTTATGGAACACGAGTTTAGCGTATTCATTTTACAATAATAAGTTTTTAGCAAAAGTAAAAGTATACGATATTTTAAATCAGAACCAAAGTAATAAAAGAACCGTTTCTGAAACTTCCATAACAGATGAAGAAAATATTGTTTTGAAACGATACGTTATGTTTTCTTTAACCTACAAAATCCATATGTTTGATAGTAAGGAAAAAAAGGAAAGTAAAAGATTTATGATGTAAAACAAAAAACCCGATAAGTGCTTATCGGGTTTTTTGTTTATTACAATTAACTAAATAATTCTAATATATTTTTTATAAAAATGGCTGTTGATGATTTGTCTAGAGAACTATCCATTTCTTTTTTTAACTCATTTTTATCTAGTTTTTTTAATCTTAAAAATGTTTTTCGACCTAATAAAACAATGAAAATAAACGTGATGATTAAAATAAAAGTCAAAACATAAAATTCATTTTTTGTTCTAAAAATATCTTCCATTTTTTATTGTATTTAACTGCGTACTAAAAACTGCAAACTGAACACTGATTTTACCAGCTTCCGCTAGCGCCACCACCAGAAAATCCGCCGCCGCCAAATCCGCCACCGAAGCCACCGCCAAATCCACCACCAGATGATGAACCGCCGCCAAAACTTCCGCCGCCGCCACGACCCATGCTACTTAAAATAATGATGTCCATTAAATCTGGACCACCAAATCCACCTGAATTGCCTCCGTTGTTACCTTTGTTTTTAGAAACTAAAATTAGAAATATAATAACAAATCCAATAACTAATAATATTGGTAAAATGCTTCCTTCTTTTTTATCTTGTTTACGTTCCCCTTTATATTTCCCAGTAAGTACTTTGAAAATAGATTCGGCACCTTTATTTAATCCGTTATAATAACTTCCGGCTTTAAATTCTGGCGTAATATCGTTTCTGATAATTTGTCCACAAATACCAGCGACTAATCTGTCTTCCACGCCATAACCTGGTCTGATGGAAATTTCTCTATCATTTTTAGAAACTAAAATGATAACACCATTGTCTTCTTTAGCTTGACCAATTCCCCAAGTTTGGGCCCAATTAGTAGCTAAAACACCAACGTCTTCCCCTTTTAAATCGTCAATTGTAATCACAACAATTTGAGTAGAGGTAGTGTCTGAATATCTAACTAACTTTTCTTCTAATTGCGATTTTTCCGAATCAGATAAAAGTTTAGCATAATCATAAACAGAGGTTTGTAGACTAGGTTTTTCAGGAATTTGATATTGAGCTTGAGCAATTATTCCAAAAAGGAAAACGAATAAAACTACTATTTTTTTCATATTATCCTCTTGAAATTTCATTAGACAATTCATTGATATCATCTTCATTATTATAAGGAAAATACTTTTTAAGTTGTTCTCCTGCTTCAATAATTCCGTTTACTAATCCGTCTTTATATTTACCTTCTTTGAATTTTTCAATTACGTGGTCTTTGGTAGAATTCCAAAAATTAGGTGCTACTAAGTCGTTGATGCCTTTGTCGCCAATAATAGCAAAACTTTTGGTTTGCATACAGATATAAAAAAGCACCCCGTTTTTCTGTTCGGTTTCATCCATTTTGAGAAGATGAAAAACCTCCTGTGCTCTTTCAACAGGAGGTTTAGTATTGCTTTCTTCAATATGCACACGAATTTCCCCCGAAGTGTTTTTTTCGGCAACAACAATAGCGTCAACAATTTCTTGTTCTTCCGCTTTGGTTAAAAATTCTTCGGTTTTACTCATTATTTTGTTTCTTTTTTGTCGAAATCAAATTCTACATTTGGTGCTTTTTCTGCGCCAGCATCTGATTTGAAAAAAGCTTTTTCTTTAAATCCAAACCACCCTGCAAACAAACTGTTTGGGAAAATAGTTACGTGCGTATTATATGGTTTAACAGCTTCATTAAAACGAGTACGAGCTGTTAAAATTTGATTTTCTGTACTTGCTAATTCATCTTGAAGTTTTAAGAAATTCTCATTTGCTTTTAAACTAGGATATTGCTCTACAGTTACTAATAATCTTGATAGTGCACTGGTCATTCCGCCTTGTGCTTGTTGAAATTGTGCCAATTGTTCTGGAGTCACATTACTTGGGTCAATTGTTACTGAAGTTGCTTTTGCACGTGCTTCAATTACGGCTGTTAAAGTCCCTTTTTCGTATTCTGCTGCACCTTGTACTGTTTTTACTAAGTTTCCTATTAAGTCATTTCTTCTTTGGTAAGAGGTTTCTACATTTCCCCAAGATTCTTTAACATTTTGGTCTAAGGTTACCGCTGTGTTGTTAATTCCTTTAAAGTAGCTATATCCAATTAATAGAATGGCTCCAATGATAATAAATGGCAAAAATTTTCTCATAATTTTATTGTTTAAGTTAATTTATTTAGTTGTTATTTTTTTTCTTTTTTTACTGAAAACTGCGACTGAAAACTAAATCAAAGTCCTTTTTTCATTTCTAATAATTGATTTTTTATTCCTTCTAATTTACTGATGATTTCATAATTGTCTAAGGTTTTCTTTTTTCCTTCTTTCAAATGAATTTTTGCACCTTCCAAAGTGAAACCACGTTCTTTTACTAAATGGTAAATCATTTGTAACACTTTCACATCATCTGGACGAAACATTCTGTCGCCTTTAGCATTTTTTTTAGGGTTAATTTCGTCAAATTCTTTATCCCAAAAACGGATTAACGACGCGTTCACATCAAATGCTTTCGCTAATTCGCCAATGCCATAATATCTTTTTTCTGGTAAGTTTACTTGCATTATATTTTTTGTTATTTTAGTTTCAGGTTTCAAGTTTCAGGTTGGTTTGTTAACTTGAAACTTGAAACACTATTTTAATCAAGAGATTGATTTTCTTGATTCGCTAATTTACTAATTAAAACATATTCTTTAGCAGAGATACTGCCATAATAAAAATTTAAAGGATTTACCACTTCACCATTTTTATGTACTTCATAATGTAAATGTGGTGCTTCACTTCGGCCTGTACTTCCTACATATCCAATAATATCACCACGTTTGACTTTCTGTCCGGCTTTTACTTTATATTTACTTAAATGCGCATACAAAGTTAAATATCCGTAACCATGACTAATTTCTATATGATTGCCATAACCCGACAAACTTCCATCTGCTTTTCTTACAACTCCATCTCCTGTAGCGTAAATTGGTGTTCCTGTTTTAGCAGAAAAATCCATGCCTTTATGAAATTTTCTTATTTTCGTAAAAGGATCACTTCGATATCCAAATCCAGAAGCCATATGTTTTAATTCTTCATTTTTTACAGGTTGAATCGCTGGAATCGCTTTTAATAAAACCGCTTTTTGCTTGGCTAATTTCGTAACTTCATCCAAAGAAACGGATTGAATCGCTAACGCTTTCATGATTTCATCCACTTTTTTAGACGAATTAATTATCAAATCGCTATTATTAAAATCTTCTAAATCTTTATATCTATTTACGCCACCTAATCCAGCTCTGCGTTCTTCGTTTGAAATGGCTGCACTATTAAAATATACACGATACAAATTATTATCACGTTCTTCAATAGCCGACAAACCTTCCTCCATTAAAGCTATTTTCCGATTTAATAAATTGTAATTCAACTTCATGGTTTCTAATTCACGCGCTTGTAATTTCGATTTTGGCGTTTCAAAAAAACTGGTGTTACTTAATATAAAAAAACATAAAAAACCAAACAACGCACTTGCTAATAAAAACAACATCGCATAGCCGATTTTAGTGCTGTTTTTAGTCACAATTTGTTTAAATGCTAATTTCTCCGCGTCGTAATAAAATTTTACTCTCTTCATATTTGAAAAAGTTGCCTTTTAGAAACTTTTTGTTGTTAACGATTTCATTAAAATTTACTATTTTTGTGCTCGTTATCACAAAGTAACACTTATTATACGAAAGAACTTAAAATTTGTTTCACATTTCGAAACATTTTTTTTAAAATTTTCAATGAACTAAATTATTCGATTCAATATCATAAAAATGAAATCACAAGACATAAGAAAAGCGTATTTACAATTTTTTGAAAGCAAAGGACATACAATTGTTCCTTCTGCGCCAATTGTTTTAAAAGATGATCCAACCCTGATGTTTAATAACTCGGGAATGGCTCAATTTAAAGAGTTTTTCTTAGGAAATGGAACGCCAAAAAGTCCTCGACTTACAGATACACAAAAATGTTTACGTGTTTCTGGAAAACATAACGATTTGGAAGATGTAGGTTTTGATACCTATCACCACACGATGTTTGAAATGTTAGGAAACTGGTCATTTGGTGATTATTTCAAAAAAGAGGCGTTGCCTTGGGCTTGGGAATTTCTAACTGATGTTTTAAAATTAGATAAAGACCGTTTATATGTTTCTGTTTTTGAGGGAAGTACAGAAGATAATGTGCCTTTTGATCAAGAAGCTTGGGATATTTGGAAACAATTTGTACCAGAAGACCGAATTATTTTAGGAAATAAAAAAGACAATTTCTGGGAAATGGGCGATCAAGGTCCTTGTGGTCCATGTTCGGAAATTCATATCGATTTAAGAACTGATGAAGAAAGAGCAGCAGTTTCTGGAAGAAGTTTAGTAAACGCAGATCATCCTCAAGTAGTGGAAATTTGGAATAATGTTTTCATGGAATTCAATCGTAAAGCAGATGGTTCTTTAGAAAAATTACCAGCACAACACGTAGATACCGGAATGGGATTTGAGCGTTTGTGTATGGCGATGCAAAACGTAACATCCAATTACGATACAGATGTTTTCACGCCGCTTATCGAGAAAGTAGAAGAAATTACAGGATTAAAATACACACCAAATTCAGTAGGGACAAGTCGCGACTTGTCCGTTCAGGATGAAAATCAAGAAAAAATAAATATTGCCATTCGTGTAATTGTAGATCACGTTCGTGCGGTGGCTTTCGCTATTGCTGACGGACAAGTTCCATCAAGTGGTGGAGCAGGTTATGTAATTCGTAGGATTTTAAGAAGAGCTATTCGTTATGGCTATTCATTTTTAAATACTTCAGAACCTTTTATCTATAAATTAGTAGAAGTTTTAGCTAATCAAATGGGAGAATTTTTTCCAGAAATCAAAAATCAAGAGCAATTAGTCACAATAGTAATTCGAGAAGAAGAAAAGTCATTTTTAAGAACTTTAGAACAAGGATTAAGATTATTGGATGAAGAAATTTTACAAATAACTGGTAACGAAGTTTTGATGCCAGTTATAAAAGAGTTAAATCCTGAACATGAAAATTTTGAAGAATTATTAATTTTAAATGGAGAAAAAGCTTTCGAATTGTACGATACTTTTGGGTTTCCTTTAGATTTAACTGCATTAATTCTTAGAGAAAAGGGAATTGGTTTAGACGAAGAAGGATTTAATGTTTGTATGCAAAAGCAAAAAGATCGTTCTCGTGCAGCATCTCAGGTTTCAACAGAAGATTGGTCGGTTTTAATTCCAGGAAATGTAGAAACATTCGTAGGATATGATCAAACGCAAAACGATGCAAAAATTACAAGAATCCGTAAAGTAGATTCTAAAAAAGACGGAATTTTATACCAAATCGTTTTAGATAATACGCCTTTTTATCCAGAAGGTGGTGGACAAGTAGGAGATAAGGGAACTTTAGTTTCAGCAAATGAAACGATTGACATTATCGATACAAAAAAAGAAAACAACTTAATTTTACATTTCGCCAAACAATTACCAGAAAATGTAAATGCGGTTTTCACAGCAAAAGTAAATACAGATTTAAGAAGTGCTTCTTCTAAAAATCACTCGGCAACACACTTAATGCATTTGGCTTTAAGAACGATTTTAGGAACGCATGTAGAACAAAAAGGTTCGTTAGTAAATCCAACTTATTTACGTTTCGATTTCTCTCATTTTTCTAAAGTTACTGATGAAGAATTACGTCAAGTAGAAGCTTTTGTAAATACAAGAATTGCAGCACAATTGCCATTAATTGAAAGAAGAAGTATTCCCATCCAACAAGCTTTAGACGAAGGTGCGATGGCTTTATTTGGTGAGAAATACGGAGACAATGTTCGTGCGATTAAGTTTGGGGAAAGCATGGAATTATGTGGAGGAATTCACGTGAACAATACAGCTGATATTTGGCAGTTTAAAATTGTTTCGGAAGGAGCAGTTGCAGCTGGAATCAGAAGAATTGAAGCAATTACTGGTGATGCAGTAAAAGATTTCTACACGAATCAAGAAAATACGTTGGCTGAAATTAAGGAAACATTAAAAAACCCACAAGATATTTTAAAATCTGTTGTTGCTTTACAAGATGATAATGCGAAGTTGAAAAAACAGTTGGAGCAATTAGTAAAAGAAAAAATCGACGGATTATCGGCGAGTTTAGTTTCTGAATTTCAAGACATAAACGGAATCAATTTCTTAGTAAAACAAGTTGATTTATCAATGAGTTCAACAAAAGATTTAACGCAAGCGATTGGAACTTCGAAACCAAATTCATTTGTAGTTTTAGCTTCAATTGAAGACGGTTTACCAAATATCCACTGTTATATTGCTAAAGAATTGGTTGCAGATAAAGGTTTAAACGCTGGAAACGTAATCCGTGAATTAGGAAAACTAATCGACGGAAATGGTGGTGGACAACCGTTTTTCGCCTCAGGAAAAGGTAAAAAAGCTAATGGAATTGCTGCAGTTTTAGAAAATGCGGTTTCATTCATAAAATAAGGTTATGAAAGTAAAATGTATCTTACCAATTCTTTTCGTTTTCTTTTTGTTTGTAAGTTGTACAGATGAAGATGATGATTTAGTTATTCCTACTACAAATCAATTAGAAATAAATAATTCAGCTATTTCAGGCAAATGGTATATGAAAGGCGGAACTATAAATGGTGGCGTTTTTGAGAATTATACTCATGATTGTCTAACAAACAGAGATTATCAAGACTTTCGTCAAAATGGAGAAATTGATTTTGTGGGATTTGATTCTTCATGTGCAAATACCGGAATTGAAACGGGACTTTGGAGTTTATCTGGAAATATTCTGACAGTAAACAATTTACCAGGAGCGCCAATTCCTCACTCTTATGTTTATGAAATTCTAAGTTTAACTTCTGAAGAATTAGTTCTAAAACAAACTTATAACGATCCAAGTGGTCAAGTTGTTGCCGTTTCTCTTAATTAATATTAATGTATTATTTATCCCTCCAAGAGTTCCAAACTCTTGGAGGGATTCTTTTTGTCGGTTATTTGTTTGTTTTAACTGTTTTTTTCTTTTTTCTTTGCGTGAATTTAATTAAAAAATAAAATGAAAAAAATTATTGCCTTATTTAGTGTTTTTACACTAGTATTATCATCTTGTTCTAAAGATGATGTTGTTTCAGAAGTACTAACATCTCCAGTTGTTTCCTACGTGTTACCAACTAAAATTATTGAAACTAATTCTACTGGACAAGTTTCTACCTCTCTTATTACGTACAATGGTAATAAGCTGGTTCAAATAATAACCGGAGAAGATAAATCGGTTTTTACCTATACTGGAGATTTTATTACTAAGGTTGAAGATTTTTCTTCAGGAAATAATATCGAAGGTAATACTATTTATACATATGAAAATAATAAGTTAAAAACACTAATTTCTACCGAATATAGTGCGACTACTACGTATAAAAATAAATATGTTTTTACTCATAATACAAATGGTACGGTTGATTTTTTAAAATATAATGTAAATGCTGCAAATGTAGAAACACTTAGCGGCTCTGGAAAATATACGTTTTTGAACGGGAATTTAGTAAAGGAAGAAGACGGTCTAATGGTTGCTGTTTACGAATATGATGCTAAAAACAATCCTAGGAAAAATATTTTAGGTTTTGATAAATTGTTAGATGATGAACAAGCATCTATTAACAATAAAACTAAAGTAACTAGAACTTATAATAGTGGCACACCTACAGTTCGTGTTTATCAGTTTGATTATAATGCAGTTGGTTATCCTACTGAAGAAAGAGAATTAAATTCTAGCGATGTAGTTGTTGGAAAAGTACAATATTTTTACTAAAATTTTCTCTGTTTATATATCAAACCCTCCAAGAGTTCCAAACTCTTGGAGGGTTTTTTTATTTGAATTACTTTTTATCAATCACCGCAGTGGCTTCTATCTCAATTAACCAATTTCTATTTCCTAAAATACTAACTCCAACTAAAGTACTTGCTGGATAGTTTTCAGAACCTAAAAACGCTTTTCGGACTTTTCTAAAAATCGGTAAATCTACTTCCGGATTGAAATTTACGATATAGGTATTCATTTTTACTACATCTTGAAAGCTAGAATTGCATTCTTTTAAAAGTGTTTCTAAGTTTTTAAATGTAGCAATAGTTTGAGATTCTAAATCATCTCCTTCACCAATTTGCCCTGAAATATGTAAGGTTTTAGTTTGTTCGGTTTCTATAAGTACGACTTGTGAAAAGCCTTCGTTGGGATGTAAATATTCTTTTTTAAACATAAATAAATACTTTTTTTAAACACAGATTGAAGAAATTTTTAAAATTATAATAATTTCTTTAATCCGTGTTTCTTTTTATATTAATAGATTTTATTTTCTTTCCCCAATTTGTTGGCGCCACATCGCGTAATACAACCCTTTTTCCACTAATAAATCTTCGTGTTTACCTTGTTCGATAATTTTTCCTTGTTCTAATACAAATATTTTATCAGCATGCATGATAGTTGACAATCGGTGAGCGATAAGAACTGTAATTCTGTTTTCATCCGAAATGTTTCTAATCGTACTATTAATTTCTTCTTCGGTTATCGAATCTAAAGCGGAAGTGGCTTCGTCAAAAATTAATAAATTCGGATTTCTTAAAATCGCTCTAGCGATAGATAAACGTTGTTTTTCACCACCCGAAATCTTTATTCCGCCTTCGCCAATTGTCGAATCTAAACCTTTTTCAGCTCGAGCTAATAAATTATCACAACTCGCTCTATGCAGTGCATTTAGAACTTCTTCGTCGGTTGCTTCTGGTTTTACGAATAATAAATTTTCTCTGATGGTTCCTGAAAAAAGTTGCGCATCTTGTGTTACGAAACCTAATTGTTGTCGCAATTCTAACATATCGATGGCTTTGGAATCAATTCCATTATATAAAACATGACCAACAGCAGGTTGATATAAACCAACTAATAATTTTACCAATGTTGTTTTTCCAGCGCCTGAAGGTCCAACAAAAGCAACCGTTTCTCCTTGTTTGATGTTGAAATTAATGTTTTCTACAGCAGGTTGTTTCGCTGATTTGTGCTGAAAACTCACATTAGAAAAAACTAAAGAACTAATTTTCCCGAAATGTTCTGGTGTTTCTGGTCGGTGTTCTGATTTCGCATTTAATAATTGTTCGAAATTTTCCATAGAAACTTTGGTTTCATTTTTCGCAATGATAAACGCACTTAATTCTTGTAGCGGATTGAAGATGAAGAAAGTGAAAAACACCATAGTTAATAAATCACCAACGACAATTTTTTCGCTAAATAAGAAATAATATAAAGCAAAAACCACACAAGTTCGCATAAAGTGAACCGTTGTGCCTTGAATGAAACTCAAACTTCTAATGAATTGAATTTTCTGAATTTCTAATTGTAGAATTTTATGGGTGTTCGAATTTAATCGACCTTCTTCCTGAGAAGTTAATCCTAAACTTTTTACTAATTCGATGTTACGTAAACTTTCTGTTGTGGAACCAGCTAATGAGTTGGTTTGCATAACAATTGTTCTTGAAACCGCTTTGATTTTCTTTCCTAAAAACGAACTTATAAACGCAATAATTGGAGCCGTAATTACAAATACGAAAGCAATTCTGTAATCAATTCTTGAAATGTAAACAATCACAAAAATGAATCCAATTATGGTTTGAAAAATTAAGGAAATAGAAAGTGTAATTAGTTTTTCAGAATCGGTTCTGGCTTTTTGTAATTTGCTTAACGTTTGTCCGCTACTTTGGTCTTCAAAATCAACATAAGGTAAATCTAACGATTTTTTAATTCCATCAGTATACATTTCTGCACCCGTTCTTTGAATGACAATATTGGTAAAATAATCTTGAAAGTTTTTAGTAATTCTCGAAATCATGGCGGCACCAAGCGAAAGTCCTAACCAAAAACCTACTGATTTGATAAAACCGATTTCGTTTCCTTTGTATTTTGCAATTCCTACACCGCAATCTTGCATTAATTTACCAGTAATAATAGAATCGGATAAACTAAAGCAAATATTGATTGTTGCCATCAATAAGGCAAAAAATAGGAGTAATTTGTGTTTTTTTAGATAGGCGTAAAGTAGTTTCATATGTTTAAATCTTATTTTTTATAGGTAACATATGTATCACTCTCTTAATTATTGGTATTTGCTTACGCAAATTTGTTGTTAATGGTGATATCATTTGAAAAATTTTATCGTGCAAAAATACGGAATAAAAAGTCTTACTGTAATTTTTAGTAACTATTTAACTTGTTTTTGTACTTTTGGATTAAGATTTCAAAAACGATGCACTTTCAAACACAAATACCTCTACAAAAATCCTATTTCCCAATAGATTATACTTCTAAAGTATTGTCATTAGGTTCTTGTTTTGCCGAAAATATGGCGGAGAAATTGGAGTATTTTAAATTTGAAAATGTGGTCAATCCGTTTGGAATTATTTTCAATCCCGTTTCTTTAGAAAAATTGATTCTTAGAAGTATTCACAAAAAATATTTCACAGAAAATGATGTTTTTTATCATAACGAAGCTTGGCATTGTTATGAAGTACATTCGGAACTTTCGAATCCAAATCAAGAAGAATTTCTTAGTAATTTAAATCGATTAATAGATTCCACAAATCAAGAACTTTCCAAATCAACACATGTAATAATTACACTAGGAACTTCTTGGGTTTACAGACATATTGAAAGTAATGAAATTGTAGCGAATTGTCATAAAGTACCTCAAAAACAATTTGTAAAAGAGTTACTTTCAATCGCTCAAATTGAAGCGAGTTTGCAAAATATAATTTCAGAAATTCAAACTATAAATCCGAATTGCAACTTTGTTTTTACGGTTTCGCCAGTTCGACATATTAAAGACGGTTTTGTAGAAAATACGTTGAGTAAAGCACATTTAATTTCAGCTTTGCATGCTTCTAACTTCCAATTTCCAACTTCGAATTATTTTCCGAGCTACGAAATTATGATGGATGAGTTGCGCGATTATCGTTTTTATGCCGAAGATATGTTGCATCCGAATCAAACAGCTATCGATTATATTTGGATAAAATTCTTTGAAAATTATGTTGATGAGAAGGAATTCGGTTTGATGAATCAAGTTTGCGAAATTCAACGCGCTTTGAAACATCGACCTTTTAATCCGAATTCGGAAAGTCATAAAAAGTTTTTAGAGAATTTGAATCAGAAAATAAATACCTTAGTCAATAAACATCCTAATATTCAATTTTAATTATGACATCAACTATACAAAAACCAAGTTTTTTCGGAATACTAACAGAATTTAGAAAATGGATTATTCTAATTTTAGTAGCATTAGTTTTGTTTTTTGGTTATAAGTATTTTTCTTCAAAAGGCGATACTTCTGTTGTAGAATATGATACGGCTTTAATTCAACAACAAATTAAAAATGTTGGTAAATTAGTGGTTACAGAAGGTCATTTTGCTGAAGTGATTACCTATAAAGATTCTAAAAAATATATGGGTGATTTGCTTTCTTTTGAGAAAAAAGCCATCGTAGTGATTAATGCTGATGTTACCGTAAGTTTCGATTTGAGTAAAATGAAATACGATATTGATTCGATAAATAAAATCATTACAGTTGTTGAAATTCCGAAAGAAGAAATCAAAATCGCACCAGATTTTAAATATTATAATACGGAATCGAGTACGTTCAATGAATTTACAGGTGAAGATTATAATAAAATCAATAAAATTGCTAGAGCGAATTTGTCTAAAAAGATTCAAGCTTCGAATTTAAAAACCAACGCGAAAAACAGATTGTTATCAGAATTAAATAGTTTATTTATTGTAACCAAAAATTTAGGTTGGACGATGAAATATAAAGATGAAGTCATAACTTCCGACAAAGAAGTGAAACAGAAGTTTTTAAACTAAAAAATGTCCCGAGTAAATCGGGACTTTTTATTATAACTTACTTTGTAAACTTTGCCAACCACCACCGTTCATTGCTTCGATGCCATTTTTCTTTAGAATCATTGCTGCAATTCCGCTTCTTCTTCCTGTTCTACAACATGCAATTACGGGTTTGTTTAATTTTTTAATATCGTTAATTTTTGATTCGATAACTTGTAAAGGAATGTTTTTGGAGTTTTTGATATGTCCGCCAGCAAATTCTTCATACGTTCTTACATCAATAATTACAGCGTTTTTTGCTGTAAATTCTGCAATTTGTTTGGATTTATCTCCAAAACCTAAAAAATCTAAAATTCCCATATTCGTTTGTTTTAAGCAAATATATGGGAATGATAGATTTTGTTTTGTAACAAATGTTACTATTAGATATTTGTAGCTTTTTCGAAAATTAATTCTAATCCACCATCAATTAAATGTGCCACTTCTGGACGATTGATTTTTACTTTCTCTAAATGATTTAATACTTTATCAATTAAGTCAGAATTATTTTCTTTCTTAGCTAATTCAGCAATTTCAACAGAAAGCAACCAGTCATTTTCGTGATGAGCAGTTACGGCTCCAAATGCTTCTTTTAAAGTAATTTCAGCTGGTTTTCCTTCTCTTAGATTTCTTATGTTTTTATATAAACTTTCTAATTCTTCTCTTTTCGCTGATTTTTTTTGTTTTATAGTATGACTTGAAGGTACGTGGCTAATCATATCAAAACTATTCACATCTGCTGGTCCTGAAAATGCTGAGGTAATTTTTTTACCAACAGCCATATCGTAAATCCCCCATTCAGGTGCAAATAATATCGTTTCACCGTGAGTTACGGTACAATTTTTGAATTTAATTAATAAAATTTCGCCTTGTAAATTTCTTGTTCCCGTTACAATTTCTCCAGAAACTTTAATGTTTCCTTCAAATTCTAAAGTAATTTGTTCACCTTCGTAAATGTCATAAGCGCGTAAATCTCTTGGCCCCATGTCTTCAATCGATAAATTGATACCTTTTAACTTACCAATTGGCGATCCAAAACCTTCTGCGTGCGCATCTGTTCCGTGACTCACTAATTCTTTTTCTCTATACGATAAAGCAGTTTGTCCAGTAGTTTGTATGTAAACTGGTTTCCCTTCGTTTTCAATAACATTGGTAAAAACTCCAGAAATTTGTAAACCCGTACTTAATTCTACAGTTCCTAAATTTTTGGAAGTAATTAATTTTTTAATTCCAGATAATCCGCCAGTTCTAAGAGCCATTTTATTAGCAAATTCTTCTAAAACAGAGCTTAATTGTGCAAAATCTGGTGTAACATAAAGTTGCGGTTGTGGTTTTGTAATATCGAAACTTTGGTCAGCAGCTGAAATATCGTAAGGAATTTTCTTTACGTTATCTGTCATGCACCAAGCGCTTTCTCCGATAGAAGATAACAAACCAGCACCATATATTTTTGGATTTTCAACAGTTCCAATTAAACCATATTCAACGGTCCACCAATGTAAATTTCTAATTTTTGACATCTCAGACAATTCGCCCATGTTGTTTTGTAAAAACTCTACTTGGTCTTCTGCGGCTTTAATTTCTGCTTCTGGCGTACCTTCTGCTTCTTTTACGATTGATAATAATCGAACGGCTTCATACAATTCGTAATCACGAGCTGACGAAATGGCTTTGCAACCAATTTCACCAAAACGACGTAAATATTCGGCATATTCTGGATTGGCGATAATAGGAGCGTGGCCCGCACCTTCGTGAATAATATCTGGAGCAGGTGTGTATTCAATATGTTCTAACTGACGAATATCACAAGCAATAACTAATACATTATACGCTTGAAATTCCATAAATGCACTTGGCGGAATGAATCCGTCTACAGCAACAGCAGCCCAACCAATTTCCTTTAAAATACGGTTCATACCATACATATTCGGGATATTGTCTATTTCTAAACCTGTTTTATCTAAACCTTCTAAATAAGAATTATGAGCAACTTTTGATAAGTAATCTACGTTTTTGCGCATTACATATCTCCAAACCGCTTGGTTTATAGGTGTATAATCGTTATAATCTTGAGGGATTATGAATTGTTTTAAATGTTTAGGTAACCTGTCAATCAATGGGTTACTTTCAAAATTTGATTCCATCTTTATGTTTTGTTGTTTGATGTAAAATTACGATAAATTTTATATCAAATTATGATTTTTATCATGCAAAATATAAATCCTGATAGGTTTAACAACTTATCAGGATTTATGTATTTCTATTGAATTAAATTTTATTTTACAATTGGTGGGTATTTTTCTAAAATTTTTGCCACAAATTCTGCAATTCTTTCCTCTTTTTTTTCGGAATTGGTTGTTAAATAGCCAGTTCCAATACCTTGCCAAACTAATTCTTTTGTTTTCGCATCAATAATATCTATATATAATGTTCCTTCTGGCGTGGTAGTAGTTCTGGTGTAACCCATTCCCCAACCTGGTCCCCAGCCAAAACCTCCTCCAAATCCCCAGCCCATGTTATTGTAAACATCAACACGTTCTCTTTCTTTAGTGAAAATACTAATTAGTACATCTGGATTTTCTGATTTTGAAAAACCTTTCGCAGGCATAGCGTCATCAATAGCGTATAAAATTCGTTTTTTGTCTAAATCTGAAATTTCAAGTTTATCAATACTGTTCTTACTATAGGCATACGTTTTATACGATGCGAAGTTTGCTTTTTTGTCATAATCAGTATTTACTGATACAGAAGCACAAGAGGTCAGGATAAAAAATCCTAAAATGGATAGTAGTTTTAGAGTCTTCATAATTTTATTATTAAGTTAATAAATTTTCATCTACTAAGTTTGGAAGGGTTACTTTCAATAAAGGTTGTACTTCCATGGCGCGTTTTATGGCGAAAATAGCTCCTTCATTTCTTGCCCAATTTCTTCTTGAAATTCCGTTATTCACATCCCAGAACAACATCATTTCCAAACGTTTAGATGCTTCTTTAGTTCCATCAAGAAGCATGCCAAAACCTCCGTTTATCACTTCGCCCCAGCCAACGCCACCGCCATTATGAATAGAAACCCATGTAGCACCACGGAAACTATCTCCAATTACGTTTTGAATGGCCATATCTGCTGTGAAACGAGAACCATCATAAATATTTGAAGTTTCTCTGTAAGGCGAATCGGTTCCTGATACATCATGATGATCGCGACCTAAAACTACCATGCCAATTTCTCCACGAGCAATCGCTTGGTTGAACGCTTCTGCAATTTTAATTCTTCCTTCGGCATCTGCATATAAAATACGAGCTTGAGAACCCACTACTAATTTATTTTCTTGTGCGCCTTTAATCCATTGGATGTTATCTGCCATTTGTTGTTGAATTTCAACTGGCGAATTTTTCATCATTTCTTCTAAAACATCACAAGCAATTTTATCTGTTTTCGCTAAATCTTCCGGATTTCCAGAAGCACAAACCCAACGGAAAGGTCCAAATCCATAATCGAAACACATCGGTCCCATAATGTCTTGCACATAACTTGGATATTTGAAATCGATATGATTTTCTGCCATAATATCTGCTCCAGCTCGAGAAGCTTCTAATAAAAAGGCGTTTCCGTAATCGAAGAAATACGTTCCTTTTGCAGTATGTTTATTAATTGCATCTGCATGACGACGTAATGTTTTTTGAACTTCTTCTTTAAACTTATCTGGATGGTTTGCCATCATTTCATTCGATTCTTCAAATGAAAAACCAGTAGGGTAGTAGCCACCAGCCCATGGATTATGTAATGAAGTTTGATCAGAACCCAAATCGATATGTAGATTTTCTTGGTCAAAACGTTCCCAAACATCTACAATATTTCCTAAATAAGCGATTGAAACTACTTCTTTGTTCTCTAAAGCTTTTCGAACTCTTGCGACTAAAAGTGTAATATCTTCTACAATTTCGTTAATCCAACCTTGAGAATGACGAATATGTGTAATTTTCGGGTTAACCTCGGCACAAACCGTAACACATCCTGCAATGTTTCCAGCTTTTGGTTGTGCGCCAGACATTCCACCTAATCCAGAAGTTACGAATAAACCTCCAGTTGGTGATTTTTTGATTTTTCTGAAGCCATTTAAAACTGTTATAGTTGTTCCGTGCACAATTCCTTGCGGACCAATGTACATATAACTTCCTGCCGTCATTTGACCGTATTGAGAAACACCTAAAGCATTCATTTTTTCCCAATCGTCTGGTTTAGAATAATTAGGGATAACCATTCCATTTGTTACCACTACTCTTGGTGCTTCTTTATGAGAAGGGAAAAGTCCCATTGGATGACCAGAATACATGGATAACGTTTGTTCGTCTGTCATTTCAGACAAATACTTCATCGTTAACAAATATTGCGCCCAGTTTTGAAAAACGGCACCGTTTCCACCATAAGTAATTAATTCCTGCGGATGTTGAGCTACAGCATAATCTAAATTATTTTGAATCATCAACATGATTGCTTTTGCTTGTTCTGAATTTCCTGGATAATCAGAAATTGGTCGCGCTTTCATTTCGTAATCTGGACGAAAACGGTACATGTAAATTCGACCATACGTTTCTAATTCCGCTTTAAATTCAGGAAGTAATTCCGCATGATGTGTCGCGTCAAAATAACGAAGTGCGTTTTTTAAGGCTAATTTTTTTTCATCTGCGGATAATATTTCTTTACGTTTTGGCGCGTGATTTATGGAAGTCTCGTAAGTTTTTGGCTGTGGTAAAACAGATGGAATACCTTGTTGTATTTGTTCTTTGAAAGTCATTTTTTTGTTTTTTAATTCGTTAGGTTTATGTTCTAAATTTCAGATAATTGAAACCTAGGGATAACGAATGTCAGACCTATGATAGGATTTGTGAATTTTGATTCGATATTTGAATAATTGAATGTCCATTTTTTATTTTTTGATGGTGCCAGTTTTTTTGTCAAATCCGTAAGGACAATGACGACAACCACTTTTACAGCAATAGCCACGTTTTAGATGGTATTTTTCGGTAAAACATTTGTATCCTTCAGGTGTGTAATAAAAATCTTCACCTTCTTTTAAATTATTTGGATTTATTTCATTGTTCATAAAGGCAAATTTAGCAACTTTGTATCAAATGATTGTAATAGTTTTTAAATATTTAACCCCAAAGTGGGTGAGAGGAATCACTTTATTTCCTTTTATTGTTTTATCTGAGAAATTAGATAGAAACGATGCTGTATTATTGAATCATGAAAAAATACATATCAGACAACAATTAGAAATGTTGGTGCTACCTTTTTTTGTTATTTATGTCACGGAATTTTTGTTTGGATACATAAAATATAAAAATTGGCATTTGGCTTATAAGAATATTTCGTTTGAACGAGAAGCTTATGAAAATGAAAAAGACCTTTGTTATTTAAAACAAAGGTCTTTTTGGAGATTTTTAAACTATTATTAGTAAATAATTTTTCTTACTTCTTCTGTATTATCTTCTAAAGTAACTTTTACGATCAACATACTATTTGTTCTGTTCAAATTAGTGATTTGATAATTTTTATCATTTACATTGTTTTTGTTAAGTAATAGTTTTCCTAAAGTATCAAAAATTACAACATCTTTTATTTTCAATTTACCAGATTCAACTGTTAATGCATTATTGTCGTAAACAGTTAATTGATTTGTAAGTTCTGTAATTTTATCAGATTTTGTATATCTTAAAACAAATCTATCTTTAATAGTACCTTTGTTACTCATAAATGAATAAGGTGCATCTTTTAAACTGAAAATTACATTTAATAATTTATCTTCTAAATAGATGTTTTGTTTGGTTTCTAAAAATAATCCATCTACAGAACTTAATGCAATTTTATACAATCCATCTTGAGGAATACTTACACCGATATTAACTTTGTCATTAACATCAAATGGAAGTTTTCTACCTTGAATTAACATTTGTTCCTCTTCAATTAATGAGAAGATATTGAATGATAATTTTTCATTTGAAAATGCATCAAATAATCTATCACTTTGATTAGTCGCATTTTCAACATATCCTAATAAAGATCTAATACTTGTTCCTGAAGGCGTAACTAAATCAAACCAAATTCTGTGTTTTTCTAATTCGTCAGCGCTTTTATCCTCATTAGAATTCTTGTAAAATACAGTATTATCATATGTATTACTTCTTAGTGTATTGTTGAAATTTAAATTTTCCGTTGTTGCAGCTGAAGTATGTAACATTGATATGAAGAATCCTTGTCCACCTGCGATTCTACCATTAAATGTACCTGCGCCACTAGATGCTCCTACAGAATTATAAGTGATATAATCGGTTGGTGTATAGTTATAAGCATAATCATTATAAAAAGGATCTGCTGTTGCGTTAGAAGGCAATGAGCCATGTGTCCAAATATTAACAAAACCTGCAATGTTTGTGTTCAATGTTAAGAAATTAACAGCGTGAATTGCAGAAGGGTATGGGTTTCCAACTAAATTCCAGTTATCATCATCTTTAGTTCCAGGAGTTGTAGAAACTCCTGTTGAGTAATTGGCTCCATTAAATGTACCTCTACTAATTGGAATTGTTATGTTTCCGTTATTAGGCACTCCAATAAATGTAGATGTATAATTAGCAAATGCAGAAAGTGAATAGGAATCAGGTGCTCTTACACAATATCCTTTGCCTTTAACCATAGTTTCGTTAGCTAACGCCCAATTTCCAAATTGATTCGTGTTTCCTGCAATAGTAGGTGTCCATTTATATTGATATCCTAAACTTGTTCCAGGAGAAACAGCGTTACTTGCGAAATTAGCTACTGGAGTTGACCAATAAACATAATCTTGACGTCTAATATTAGCATTTCTTTGATATTGAATGTTTCCTGTGTTAGGAACATTGTTTATTTGAACGATACTTGCGTCATCTTGAACAATAATTGTTCCTGTTGGATTTACATTAATAACATCAGTTATTTTTAAAGCATTTGTTGCTGTAATGTTTAAGATTGCATCTGTATTTACTGCTAAATTTAATCCTAAACCACTATAGTTAGTTCCTCCAATAATTGGGTCGTTTGCTACGTTAGGTATTACTACACAGTCTGCTGAAGTTGGAACTCCTGTAGGCGTCCAGTTGTTAGCGATATTCCAGTTAGTACTTACAGAACCATTCCAGACTTTTGCTCCATTGATGGTAACAGTAGTTTGATCCGTTTCTTTAATTGTTCTTCCGTCACATAAAGTGTATGTAATTTCTGCGGTGTAAGTTGTAGTTGAAGTAGGGCATACGTTTATTGTTTGTGTAGTTCCTACAACAGGTCCTGCAACTCCAGCCCCTTCATACCATTTAATTGATGCGATTGAAGTACCATTTGGTACAAAACGCCAAGCTTCATTAGTTGCTGTCCAGTTTGGATCAAGACCATTTCTTCCTGGAGGCACAGAAGCTAAAGTACCAGTTGCATTTTGAATACCTACGATTGCATTACCATCATTCCAAGTTCCAGCGCCAGCATTATCAAGCATTTTGTTATTAATATAAACTTCAATAATATTTGAATTTTCGTACAATACCATCATTCCTGTATATAAAATCGTATTGTCACTAAACATCGGTACATTTGACCAAGATGCTACTAAAGCTCTACATCCTGTTGGTAAAGTGATTAATTCCCAACCAACTTGTTTTAAAGTTCCTACACCTGGATTAATATCGTGAAAAACACCAAAAATTGAATTTTCTCTTAATACAGTATTTCCGCTAATTGGAATGTTGTTGTTAAAACTATATCCACTTGAATTTCCTGCTAAAGCAGTATTAAAACTTAATATTCCATTAGAACCAATTACACATTGAGTGTATGTATTTCCATAAAAACAAAAATTAAACGGTAGGTTTACAATTGGAGACCAAACGTCATCTGTATTAACACTCACCGGATTAGCTAATCCTGTAAAACTACGTGGAGGATTATATACTATAGGTTCAACTATATAGTCTGTTGTTTCTCCTAAATCTAAATAAGTAGCTTCTAAATCAACACAAGTTGACGCTGCGGTACAATTTACTGCTGCTGGATCTGCTCCACTTAAACCTAAGCCTCCTGATACAACATTAGGACATCCTGTTACAACAGTACTTACTGTCATTGTTGTAAAAACGCCATTTGAAGAAGTTGTGCTTTGACCACTATTTGTACAAGTAACAACTAAGTGCCAATATACAAGTCCACTTGCAGGAGCTACAGCACTATAATTAGCATATGAACTAGTTGCTACGCCAGCATTTGTCCATGGTCCACCAGCGTTTGTGCTATATTGCCATTGATATGTCATGTTTAAAGCTTGAGTATATCCTGAAGCAACAACACTATATGAAGAGCCTGACCATCCTGTATTAGGTGTAGTGGTTACAGTTCCTGCAGTTGGTGTTCCTGCACAAGCAGGAAAACAAACACCAGTATAAGATACAGATAGACTAAAACCTGAATAAATGGTAGTACTATCAGAATAAAATTGAACCGTTAAAGTTTGTCCAGCAGTTCCTGTATAGTTAATTGAACCTGTTCCTGTATAAGAAGCTAATAAAGTTCCTCCAGTTCCAGTTCAGTTATAAATTCTAATGTAATCAAGACTATTTTCTGTAATATAGTTTCCTGAAATGGTTATTGTTGATGCAAGTCCAGCTTCTAAAACTGTATATCCAGTTGAGCTATTTGCATAGTCTCCTGTACTTCCACCATTGTCGTATAAAACGATATTTGTACCACATGTTACTGTAGTGTTTCCAGTTGTTGGAATATTTTGAGTTGATACAGAGTTAAAAGTTCCATTTGTAGAAGTTCCACTTTGTCCACTACTAGTACAAGTAACTATTAAATGCCATAAAACAGTTGTACCTAATGCAGGAGCCGTTGCAGTAACGTTTGAATAAGTCGCAGAAGAAGCGCCTTGGTTTATCCATGGGCCACCACTACCAGTTGTGCTATATTGCCATTGAAATGTTAGTCCAGTTGCTCCAGTATATCCAGATGCAGAGACTGTGTATGTTGATCCTGGTGAAGCTGATCCTGGTGTTGCTACTGCAGTTCCTCCAGTTGGAGTTCCAGCGCAAACAGGGAAACAAGTTCCGCTATAGTTAACTGAAAGAGAAAAACCAGAGTATACAATTGAACTATCTGAAGTAAATTGAACGGTTAAAGTTTGTCCAGCTGTACCAGTATAGTTAATAGATCCAGTTCCAGAATAAGTGCCTAATAAAGTACCACCAGTTCCAGTTCCATTATAAATTTTTATGTAATCAGAACTTTCAGTAACATAGTTTCCCGAAATATTAATTGTTGCTCCTAATCCAGCCTCTAAAACTGTATATCCATTTGAGCTATTTGCATAATCTCCAGCGTTTCCACCATTATCAAATAATACGATATTTGTTCCACAAGTTACTGTGTTGTTTCCTGTTGTAGGTATATTTTGTGTTGAAACGGATGTAAATGCAGCTGTTACTGAATTTGCGCTTTGAGCACTTGCAGTACAAGTAACAACTAAACGCCAATGGGTTGTGATACCTAAAGCAGGTGCTGTTGCAGTATAATTAGAATAAGTTCCTGTAGCAGAACCCTGGTTTGTCCATGGTCCACCGCTACCAGTTGTACTATATTGCCATTGAAATGTTAGCCCAGTTGCATTTGTAAATCCAGAAGCTGAAACCGTATAAGATGATCCAGGACTTCCAGTTGCTGGTGAGACTGTTGTAGTTCCTGCAGTTGGAGCTCCTGAACATGCTGGAGACGCAATAACTCGAACAGTGTAATCTTCAGCTTCTCCATAATCAAATGCCCCACATGCTGGAGCAGGGTTGCTTAAATAAGCATTTCTTATACGCATTCTGTAATCTCCTGCAGCTTGACCTAACGGAATTGTTACACTACCTAAACTTGCTGGAGTACTAAGATATCCTGTAGAAAGTACATTTTCACCTGCATCATTAAAATCTGTATCATTATTCCAATCTACCCAAACATTATATCCGTAGGTACTTGTTGGATGCGTTGCGCTTAAAGAAAAATTAGCTCCAGGGAATTGACTTACAAATTGTGCAGAAAAATTTGAATATGCTGCAAATGCTGCTGAACTATTATTAAAATTAGCAACACCTCCTGTTGAGGTTACATTTGTTATATAATAGGATGTTGAAGCTGTATTTGTTGCTGCACAATAACTACCTGGTATTGTGTATGTTATTCTAATTTGACCGTTACCACCATTTCCACCATTATTGCTATTATTATTTCTATGACCACCAGCGCCGCCGCCGCCGATATTATTTCCGCTAGTTCCATCAAGATTTGAACCGCCATTTCCACCATTTCCACCGCCAACACCTGTGCCAATACCTCCATTTCTATTTGTTGTATCTCCTCCGTTACCAAGTGTGCTTGCACCGCCTCCGCCTCCTCCGCCTCCGAAGCTTGCGCCATTTCCATTTAATCCATTAGCTCCGTTTCCGCCTCTAAAAGCTCCACCATTTGAAAAAACACCTCCAGTTCCTCCAGTTCCTCCAGTTCCACTTGTATTTGTTGCAACTGAAGTTCCGATATTTCCTCCGTTTGCTGATGTTAATATTGTTCCTCCACAATTTGTAGCTGTTGAAAAACAACTTGATCCTCCGGCAGTTGCTGCAGTACCAGTTTGTAAACCTCCTGATCCGCCAGTACCAACTCTATAATAGTAGGTAGTTCCAGGAACCACGCTTATTGTGTTTGAGTAGGTGTATTCACCTCCACCTCCACCACCTGCAGCAGCATTGTTAGTAGCTCTTGCAAATCCACCTCCAGCACCAGCTCCCCAAGCTTCAATTTTTACCGAGGTAACACCAGCGGGGCAAACCCATGTTCCAGTTCCAGCTGTTGAGAATGTGTCAACAGTTTGCGAAAAAGTTGTAGTTGTAAAAATTAAAAAAAGAAAAAACAGTAATAAATTAAGTTTATTAGTAATGTGTTTTTTAAAATTGGTTAAAGTTTTGAGTCTCGGGTGGTTGACCTTGTTGTTCATTTTATAAGTAGTTTTGTGTTTTTTTTTTAGTTATTGTTTAATATTTAATTAAGAATTAATGTGTTAATTCCATATTGTGAAATTATTTTTTAAATTCGTTGAGCAATATATAAATTTTAAACAAATTCTATACGAAATGTTTAAAATATTCGATGCAAAACATTATTTGTCGATGAAACACATCATTATGCGTTAAATGACATAAAAAATTACTTAATTGTTAGGATATTGTGATTGTGGTTAAATTATATATATATATCATTAAAAAAAGACTGACAAATGAATATCCTCAAAAGTTAGACACTATTTGGGGTGTTTTTATGGAAAGAAAAGTTAAGTATGATTATACATTTAAACTTGAATGTGTAAAATTAGTTTTAGGAAAACACCATTCCTATCTCCTTCTAATTGTATGAAAATTTTCAAAGGATGTTTTTCTTCGATAAATAAGGATTTGGCTAAAATCTAATCAATATTAATATATACTTCTCCATTTACTAATTTTCCAATGCCGTAATCTTCAAATAATACTTCTGGTGCTTCAATTAATATTGATGTTAAAGCTACTCTTGGAGTAACTAAACCGTAATTAGTAGCAACGGTTGGGTTTAGATCTAAAGCACCTGCGGTTGTAGTAGTGCCGATTCCGACTTGTGCATTTGCGAACATGGTTAGCAAACACAGCAATAGGTAGTGTTTTTTTTAAAGAAAAGTTTTATTTTAAAAAAAAAGACCTCTACATAAAGTAAAGGCCTTTTTAAAATGAAGTGCGGTGTGTATTAGTAAATAACTTTTCTAACTTCTTCGGTATTGTCTTCTAGTGTTATTTTAACTATCAATAGACTATTTGTTCTGGTTAAACTGTTTATTTGATAATTAGTATTGTTTACATTGTTTTTTGTAAATAATTCTTTTCCTAATATATCAAAAATTTGAATGTTTTTAATTTTTGATTTTCCAGATTCTACAGTTAAAACATTATTGTCATAAACAGTTAGTTGATTTGTGATTTCATTAATTTCTATTTCTTTAGCGAATCTTAAAACAAATCTATCTTTTACTGTTCCTTTGTTGCTCATAAAAGAATATGGAGCATCTTTTAAATTGAATATCACATTTAATAACTTATCTTCTAGATAGATATTTTGATTGGTATCTAAAAATAAACCATCAATGGAACTTAATGCTATTTTGTATAATCCGTCTTGTGGAATACTAATACCGATTTTAACTTTGTCATTACTATCAAATGGAAGTTGTCTTCCTTGAATTAGCATTTTTTCATCTTTTACTAAAGAGAAAATATTAAATGATAATTTTTCATTTGATACTGCTTCGAATAATCTGTCTTTATCGTTAGTTGCATTTTCAACATATCCTAATAAAGATCTAACACTATTTCCATTAGGAGAAACTAAATCGAACCAAATTCTGTGTTTTTCTAAATTGTTGATATCTTTATTAGTGGAGTTTTTATAAAACCCGTCATTAGCATTTGTGTTACTTCTTAAACTGTTATTGAAAATTAAATTTTCAGTTGTTGCAGCTGTTCCATGAAGCATTGAAACAAAGAATCCTTGTCCAGCTGCTAAACTTCCATTAAAAGAACCTGCTCCAGGACCAGTTGATGGGCCTACTGCGTTAAAAGTTAAATAATCTGTAGGTGTATAATTGTATGCATAACTGTTATAAAATGGATCTGCAGTTGCATTCGATGGTAAAGTACCATGTGTCCAAATGTTTACAAAACCTGCAATATTTGTGTTTAAAGTCAAGAAATTAAGAGCGTTAATTGCTGATGGATATGGGTTTCCAACTAAATTCCAGTTGTCATCCTCATTTGTTCCAGGCGTTGTTGAAACTCCTGTTGAATAAGTTCCTCCATTCCAAATTCCTCTACTAATTGGTATAGTTATATTTCCATTATTTGGTACACCTAAAAATGTAGCAGTGAAATTAGTAAATGATGATAATGAGTAAGTATCTGGAGCTCTTAAACAGTATCCTTTTCCTAAAACCATTGTTTCATTAGCAAATGTCCAATTACCAAATTGATTTACACCACCTGTTGTAGGAAGCCATTTGTATTGATATCCTAAATTAGTTCCAGGTGATACGGCGCTATTAGCAAAACCTGCAACTGGAGATGACCAATAAACATAATCTTGTTTTCTAATGTTAACATTACGTTTCATTCTTATGTTACCAGTGTTTGCAACATTGTTAATTTGAATTAAACTAGCGCTGTTTTCTAAGTCTATTAATCCAGTAGCAGCTACGTTTATAGCTTCCGTTATAGTTAAGTCATTGTTTGGATATATATTTAATACTCCATTACTTTTAACTTCTAATGATTTTGCATAAGCATTAGAAGCAGCTGTATTTATTTCAGAAGGTCTGTTTGCGGAAGTAGCAATGTCTGGAACAATTACACAAGAATTTGTGTCAGGAATTCCGATTGGACTCCAGTTGTTTGCGTTATACCAATTGTTATCAACAGCTCCTTTCCAAATTTTTGATTTATTAAGTAGAGTAATGTTTTGGTTTGCTGTACATCCATTAGATAAAACAGCAGTTGCTGTAAAGGTATAACTTCCCATTTCTAATTGTGCTATTGTTGGCTTTACATAAACAGTAACAACAGGACTTCCTGTAACATATGGTACTGTTGCTGTTGGGTTCGAATAAACGTCAGGTAATGATGCTCCGCTCCAAACAAAAGCAGTGTTCAAAGGTAAATCTCCAAAAATTCTCACATCGTCTATAGCGACACCGTCAGGTAAATATCCAGTTACACTTCCTAGCGAGTGATGTCTAATTCTAACTCTTAAGTTAGTTTGGTTGATATAAGCATCTAAATTGTATGATAAATTCACAAATTTAGTTCCAATTCCTGAATCTGCAGTAAACGTTTGTAAAGGTGTCCATGCAGCTCCACCATTTGTAGATATGTCAATAGTAACAAATTCATCTGCATTATTTGTGTTGTCTGGGAAATAACGCGAATAGTAAAATTTCATGGTCATTGTTAAATTCAAATATGAAGTTGAATTTAATATTCCTGAAGTTATTGAATTTTCTACTAACTGATCTGGAGGTGTTCCAGAGTCAGATGTAGCTAATGCATACAGGTTAGGTGCTAAACCGCTTGAAATTGCTGGTTTCCATGATAATCCTACTGAAGGTACAAATGTACTAGGTCTGTTTGTCCATTTCGTATCGTTTTTAATTCCAATTGGTGTTGCGTCGGTATTTATGTTTGTAAAAGCGCCTAATCCACCGCTTTCAAATCTTTCGTATAATAGATCTGATAATTGTTTGTCTCCTCCAGCTGTTAAAGCAACAATAGCATTTTCACCACATACATCTGGTGATGATTGTGCAAAAGTTAATGTTGGAGTAGGGTTAACTCTCGCAACTACAGGAGTTCTTACAAATGATTCGCAAGTTCCATTCCAAGCTGTACAATAGAAAGTTGTATTTGCAACAATTGAAGGTGTTCCAAATGTACCGCCGCTTGTTGAGTTGCCTAAATATGTTCCTCCAGTAAGAGCGTCATACCATCTTATTTCAGTAGTACCAGCAGTTCCATTTGCAATTAAATCTACAACCCCAGAACCACAAACGCTTCCGTCAACTACTGAGGTAATGTTAGCATCACATCTTTGAATTACAGTAAATAAATAATCTTCGGCTTCACCATATTGTGTTGAAGCAAATGCTCCTACCATTCCTGTGTCAAATAGTTCACAGGCATTGAAATTTAATCCGAAATATTCGTCAGGATTGCCGTTCGCTCCATTACCATCGTTATAGAAACTGTTAAAAGTTCTAACTCTTATTCTGTAATCTCCTGGAACAGTTCCGCTAGGTATAATAAATCCAAATGTACTTGATATACCTGCGGCAGGTGGTCCATATACTTTTTCGCTGTTTTCAAATGTTCCATTTTTGTTCCAATCTACCCAAGCGTATAATTTAGCTCTTCCGCCAAAAGATTCAACAATTAGATTAACTCCTTCGCCTTGAGCTTGCTGAGCTTTTAAAGCTAAAATAGTAAAGTCTTGATAACCTGGTGTTACATCTGTAAAAGTACTTATGTTATTTGTTTCAACTAAAGTTCCAATAAAAGCAACTCTACTGATGTATTTGTCTTGATTTCTAACTGTATTTGTTACTGGAATACATGGAGCTGCTGGCGCACCAACAGTTGTGGCATTACCTGTTAAAACAGTTGCATTAGTGTTGTAAAGTGGTCCTCCAGAACATAAGGCATTCAATGAATATATGAAGAAATAATAGGTTGAGGTTGTATTTAAACCACTAGCTGTAAATGTCGTGTTCGTGTCAGTGTCAATTACAGTGTTTCCTACACCGATACTTGATCCAATTGCATATGTAGTTCCGTCAATAATTAATCCTGTTGGTGCAATATTTGTAGTATTCATTACTACTAAATAGTTTTGAGGTACTGGTGCTGCAGCTGTAAATGAACCATTAATTGAAGTAGCTCCAGGTGTTAATGCTAATACAGTAGGTTGTCCTGTAGGTTCAATACATGGAGGTGCTGCTAAAATTGTAACGCTATAGTCTTCTACTTCACCGTCAAATCCATTAGCACATGGAGTTGATACTGTTGTAAATCGAGAAGAAACTCTCATTCGAGTAACTCCAATTGCAGATGAAACTGGTATGGTGATTGCAAACGGGCAAGCTGAACTTAAACCGTTAGCGTTGTTTGTGACCGTTCCTAAGTCGTAACCTTCTCCAGCATCATCAAAATCGCCATCTCTGTTCCAATCAAACCAAACCATTTGAGCCATTGTGAAGGCGCCATCTGTATTAACTCTAACGCTAATGTTATGAGATTGCCCTTGAGTAACAGTTGTGTTTTGAGTTCCTGTGTAATCTGTATATGGAATAGTAGCAGTTGTTGCTGTTGTGTTATTAATAGTGTTAAATTGAACGTTTGTAATACCGTCTGGAAAATTCACATTTGGTACAGATGGACAATAAACTAATGAGATATTTAAAAAAGCTACTGTTGAATAAGTTGAAGTGCCACAATTATTTGTTGCTGAAACACGGTATTGATATCCATCCATGCCCATTGTAACCCCAGTGATGTTTAAAGTTGCAGTTGTTGCGTTACTATAAACTCCGCCGTTAGTAATAGTTGTCCATGCTCCACCAGCATTGGTGCTAACTTGCCATGTATAACTGGTTGGAGTATTTGATGCCGCAACAGTGAAAGAAGTGTTTGATCCAGCTGCAACACTCACACTTGTTGGAGAAGTTGTTATGGTTGGTGTTGTTATTATTGTTAAAGTAGTTGATACGCTACATCCTGAAACCGTATATACAACTGTAACGTTTCCTGAAGTAACTCCAGTTGCTATGCCAGTTGCTGCTCCAATTGTTGCAGAACCTGTGCCGTTAGTGATAGACCAAGTTCCGCCTCCAGTTGCATTCGTAAATGCGGGTGTAGTTCCACTTGTACAAACTGTTGCTGCTCCACCGGCAATTGCTGCAGGTGTTGGGTTTATTGTAACGTTAAATGTTGCTGGTGTACACGTGCCAATTGTGTAATTCACAGTTACTGTACCAACTGAAGTTCCTGTTAAAACTCCGCCTCCAGTTATGGTTGCAGTACCTGTTCCGTTTACTACAGACCAAGTTCCGCCTCCGTTTGGATTAGTAAATGACGGAGTTGAAGCTCCGTTGCAAACGGTTGCTGATCCACCCGCAATAGCGCCTGGAGTTTGTTGTATAGTTATAGTTCCAGATGTTACAAAACATCCAGTTGGTAATGTGTATCTTACTGTAACGGATCCTGCAGTAGTGCCAGTTAAAACACCTCCAGGTGAAGTTATACTTGCTGTTCCTGTTCCAGTTATTACAGACCATGTTCCACCAGTCGTAGCGCTTGTGAATGCAGGTGTAGAAGCACCTGTACAAACCGTTGCTGATCCGCCAGCAATTGCTGCTGGTAAAGGGTTTACAGTGAAAGTAGCTGCTGATGTTGCAGAGCCATTTGGATTTGTTACTTGAACAGTTCCAGTAGTACCAGCTCCAACGGTTACTGTTATACTCGTTGCCGTGTTTGCTGTAATAGTTGCTGCTGTTCCTCCAATAGTAACAGCACTTGCTGCTGTTAAATTAGTTCCCGTGATTACTAAAGACGAACCAACACAACCGCTTGCCGCACCTAAACTTGTTATGATAGGAGGCGGTGGCGGTGTCCAAGTAAATGTTCTACCACTATTTGGATATGCATTACTTCTAGTTCTACATGCAGAATTATTTGCTGCTCCGGCAGTTGTTGCTGAATCCCAAACAACACTACTTGTTAAACTTCTATTGTTAAAGTCGGCATTGCTTGCGCCTCTCAATCCAACTTCCACTGAGTAAATTGTAGTGGTTGAAGGAGTGCATGCTCCATAAACAACATTGATAATATTTGTAGTTTCATTTAGTCTTATCTGAAAATTAAAATCACCTCCAATTGCGCCGCCACTATATCTTCTTGCATTATTCCATTGTGCAATAAAAGTCCTGTTTGGCGCAGTACCAGTTGTTGTGTACGTTATGGTAGATGCATTTGAAATTAAATCAAAACCTACGGCGCTAATGGCTCCTGAATATCCAGTACCTGAAGAAATAGGGGTATATACTGTTGTTCCAGCTATGGTACCTCCAAAAGTTAAAAAACCATTAGTTGCAATAGAACAAGTTGTGTAACTTGTGCCATTAAATAAAAATGAGAATCCAAGAGGAATAGTATTCGCTGAGACTGCATCATCCCAACCGGAAGCATGAACAGTTGTTCCTGTGGCTGAGGAGTAAGTTCCAGCAGATTCAGAAAAGGTGTAATTTGCTACCTGCCCAAAAACATCAGTAAATCCTAGTAAAGTAAAAAGGCATGCTAATAAGAAATTAGTTTTACTTTTTGAAAAAGTAAGTTTTTCTGCTTTAGTAATCGCAAGAGGGCGAATTACTGGATGGTAATTGTATTTCATAAACGGGGGGATTTATTTTTTTTCTATTGTAATTTCATAATGTATATCAAGACAATTGTATTGATATATTAACTAAAAACATATTATTTGAAATTTATTATAAATGCTTTTTAAACTAATGAACGAATAACTAATCAATACGTTTTGGTTTTTAAATCAATATTAATCAATGAGTTAATGATTGTTAATAAACTCAGAGTTAATTATTTTTTTTCATATTTTGTTGAAAAATTATCATAAAATGAAAAACACCATATTGTAGATTAGCTTGTCAGAATTTTTCTTAAAGTTTATGTTTTAAAATTTAGTTTAAATGATAACGAATCATTAAAAACAAATTGTTTTTTGTTGTAAGAGTACTTTTTTATCATAAGCATTTATATGTTTTTTTAAACTATTAAACTTTGTCTAATAATGGAAAATAAACAATAAATTTGTTAAAATTCGTTATTATTAGAAAAGCAAATATATGTTATAATAGATAAAATGCAAATTTTTTCGATAAAATAAATGAATTTTCACATTTTTGTTTTAAAAACACGTTTTTTAAACATTTTTTGTTTTGTTGCGTTATTTTTTTGTAAAATTGTAAAACAAGTGGTGTTTTAAAACCAATATTCTTTTTTAATCGTATGTATGAATTATAGTCTTAAAAGTAAAAAGTTAAATTTATTTTCGAAATTCTTTTAATGTGTGGTTTATTCCGTTTTAAGTATTTGGTATGTAGGTAATTTTGATTGCATTAAGCAATTGTTTTATTTGCTTATATTAAAAAATAGCATTACTTTTGAGAAATATTTTTGAACTCAAAATTTTATTTACATGAAAAAAAATTTACTTACTAGTTTAATGATAGCTTTAACGGGTGTTGCAAATGCTCAGTTATTTGTTAAAGATGGTTCATATGTATTTATGACAAATCAGTATATGACAGTTACTCAAGATGTTAATTTGAATAATACGGGTAATTTCTATCTTAGAAATACGTCTCAATTATTGCAAAAAGGTTCTGGGTCTTCAGTTAATACTGGAACAGGTAAATTATCTGTTTTTCAGGAAGGAACTGTAAATAATTATCAGTACAACTATTGGTGTTCGCCTGTTGGAAATGGTGCAGCTGGGAATCCATTTGGGATTGCTTTATTGAATAGGCCAACTGGTCTAATTTCTTCTACTGCTGCTGAAATTTTACCATCTAGTAATTATAATGGTACAGCAACTGGTGGATCTGGTGGGACAATGCAGATTGCTCCATATTGGATTTGGAAATTTGTTTCTCTTTCTCCTATTTATGCCAATTGGCAATATGTTGGTAATACTCAAACATTAAATCCAGGTGAAGGTTTTTCTATGAAAGGAACTTCAGGTACTGATGTATTAGCAGTTGACGCAGATGGTGTAGCTAACAAAACAGGTGCAGCACAACGTTACGATTTTAGAGGAAGACCAAATGATGGAGATATTTCAGTAGCGGTTTCTAATGGGGGTTTAACTTTGGTTGGAAATCCATATTCAAGTGCTATTAATTTAAATATGTACTTAGTGGAACATACTGGTAGACAATATAATCCTACAACAGGAGTCATTTCTGCAGGGGTTAATCCAAATGTTATTGATGGTGCTGCTTATTTTTGGGAACATAGTAAATCAGGAGCTTCTCACGTTTTAAGCACTTATGTTGGTGGTTACGGGACCTATGTAGCAAATGGTGCAACTGTTGGTACTCCAGGGACATGGACAGCAGCAACATACAATACATATAATAGTGATGGTTCTTTAAATACTACAGGTGCTTCATCAGGATCAAACTTTAAAAGACACTTTTCTCCAATAGGACAAGGTTTTATGGTGAAAGGTATCGCTGCAGGTTCTTCAGTAATGAAAAATGCATATAGAGCTTTTGTAAAAGAAGGAGTTGCAAATGAATCTACATTTGAAAAAAGCGCAAATTCAAATGAAAATAAAGCTATTACAAATTGGGATGAAATTCCTAATGTTGCCGGTATAGATTATTCGCAATTATCTAAATTGCCAGTACCGCAAATTAAATTATTAGCGATATTAAATAATGAAAAATCTTCAGAAATTGCAATGGCTTTTAATCCAAATACAACTGATGGTTATGATATAGGTTATGATGCGATTTCACCTGAAGTATATGCAAATGCTGTGAATTTAGTTCATTTTACTCAAGATAATAACAATAAAAAATGTGCAATTACTACATTGCCATTTAATATAGATAAAAGAATTCCAATAGCTTTTAAATGTGCTGCGCAATCAACTTTTAAAGTTAGAGTTTCTGATATTATTAATTTTACTGATTCTGAGAATGTATATATTCACGATAAAGAAACAGGAATTTATTTTGACATCAAAAATAATGAATTTAGCATGAATTTACCTGCTGGAGAAAATGCTACTCGTTTTGAAGTAACATTTAAAAACTTTGAAGTATTAGCAAACAATAATAATAGTTTAGCTTCTGATTCATTTGAAGTATTTCAAAATAATAAAAATGCTATGTTAACTATTGTGAACACTTTAAATAAAGACGTTTTAAATTGTACTGTTTATGATGTTACTGGAAAATTAGTGATTACTAAGAAAAACTTAGGTAAAAATAATTTAATTGAATTGCCTACAAACGCTTTAAGTGATGGTGTTTATATTGTTAAATTAAATACTGCTGATAATGTTTCTGTTGAAAAGAAAATTATTGTAGGAAACTAATAAAATAAATAATTATATTTAATCCCGAATAGGTAATTCTTATTCGGGATTTTTTATGTCTGAAAATCAACATATATATACGGTTTTTCCAAATGCTATTTCTCTTCATATGAAGAGAGAAGATCTACTGCATCCTATTATTTCCGGAAATAAGTTTCGAAAATTAAAATATAATATCGAAGAAGCAAAAAAACAGAATAAAAAAGTCTTATTAACTTTTGGTGGCGCTTTTTCCAATCATATTGTTGCGGTTGCTGGAGCAGGTGAGGCCTTCGGTTTTGAAACCATCGGAATTATCAGAGGAGAAGAATTACAAGATAAAATTTCTGAAAACCCAAGTTTGTTACAGGCACAAAATTTAGGAATGAAATTCGTTTTTATTTCAAGAGAACAGTATCGACTAAAGGAAACTACAGACTTCATCGAACAACTACAAAAAGATTTTGGAGAATTTTATTTGCTTCCCGAAGGTGGAACCAATGAATTAGCCATCAAAGGTTGTGAGGAAATTTTAACAGAAACAGATTCGCAATTTACACATATCTGTACTTCTATTGGAACTGGCGGTACAATTACTGGAATAATTAATAGTTCTGCAAACAATCAGAATATTATTGGATTTTCTTCTTTAAAAGGTGATTTTTTACAAAATGATATTGCTAAATTTGCAAACAAACAAAATTGGACAGTAAATTGTGAGTACCATTTTGGTGGTTATGGAAAAGTGACTGATGAATTAATAGATTTTATAAATAATTTCTATTTGAAATATCAAATTCCTTTAGATCCGATTTACACGGGTAAAATGATGTTCGGAATTATGAATTTAATTGAGAATAATTATTTTCCTGCAAATTCAAAAATTCTTGCCATTCATACCGGTGGTTTACAAGGCATTGCTGGAATGAATAAAACATTAGAAAAAAAAGGAAAAACGAAGATACTAATATGATGAAGAAAATTGTAATACTATTTATTTCTCTACTTTTTATAAGTTGTGGAAGTTCTAAAATTAGAACTACTAAAAGAACTACAAGTACCAAAAGTTATCCTGTAACTAAAAGGTATCCTGTAAAAACAGCTCCAACAGTCAAACCAGAAATTAAAAACACTCCAAAGGAATCAAATTCATCGGGAAGTGAGGTTTTAGTTGCGACTTCAAAAGTGAAAGCGACAACAGAAGATGTGAAAAAATACATTTCAGATTTTAAAGAAACTGCTAAAAGTAATATGAAAGTGCACGGTGTTCCTGCAAGTATTACCATGGCACAAGGAATTTTAGAATCAGGTGCTGGTTTTGGACAACTAGCAAAAGAAGCAAATAATCATTTCGGAATTAAATGTCATACTGGATGGATGGGAGAATCTATAAAATATGATGATGATGCCGAACAAGAATGTTTTAGAAAATACAAAGATCCTGCAGAATCCTATAAAGATCATTCGTCTTTTTTATCTTCAAGAAAAAGATATGAAAACCTTTTTAAATTAGATAAAGGCGATTACGAATCTTGGGCAAATGGCTTAAAACAAGCGGGTTACGCAACTGATACTTTGTATCCTTCAAAATTAATTGGAATTATCGAACGTTATGAATTGTATAAAATTGATAACGAAGTTTTAGGAAGAAATTTTGTTCCGAAACCTAGAGTTGTGACTCAAATTGCTGGAGAACATATTGTGCAACAAGGAGATACTTTATATTCGTTGTCTAAAAAATATAATTTATCCGTGGACGAATTAAAAAATTTAAATAATATTTTAGATTCTGGAATATCAATTGGTCAAAAATTAAAAGTAAAAAAATAATGTTATATCAAAGAAGTAGTCAGTTATTTATTGAAGCGAATGAAGTAATTCCTGGCGGTGTAAATTCGCCAGTAAGAGCATTTAAAGGAGTTGGTGGTTTTCCCATTTTTATAAAAGAAGCCAAAGGTGCTTATTTATATGATGAAGACGGAAATAAATATATCGATTATATCAATTCGTGGGGACCAATGATTTTAGGCCATGCTCATGAACCGGTAATTAATGCCATTATTGAAAAAGCAAAAAAAGGAACTTCATTTGGAGCGCCAACTGAATTGGAAACAAAAATTGCAGCATTAGCGGTTTCAATGGTGCCAAATATTGATAAAATTCGTTTTGTAAATTCAGGTACAGAAGCTTGTATGAGCGCTATTCGTTTAGCACGTGGTTATACAAAACGTGATAAAATAATTAAATTTTCAGGGTGTTATCACGGGCATTCCGATTCGTTTCTAATTGCTGCTGGAAGTGGTTTAAGTACTTTTGGTGTACCAAATAGTCCAGGAGTTACTGAAGGAACAGCAAAAGACACGTTGTTAGCAAAATACAACGACTTAGAAAATGTAAAAGCACTTTTTGAAGCGAATAAAAATGAAATTGCCGCTATAATTGTTGAGCCAGTTGCAGGAAATATGGGTTGTATTCCTCCTAAGAGCGGGTTTTTGTCAGGTTTAAAGCAACTTTGTGTAGAAAACGGCGCAGTATTAGTGTTTGATGAAGTTATGACGGGATTTCGCTTAGCAAAAGGTGGTGTTCAAGAATTGTATGATGTAGATGCTGATATTGTTTGTTTTGGTAAAGTAATTGGCGGTGGTTTGCCAGTTGGTGCTTTTGCCGCAAGAAATGAAATTATGAATATGTTGTCGCCTCTTGGTCCTGTGTATCAAGCGGGAACATTGTCTGGGAATCCGTTAGCGATGGCTGCAGGTTACCAAATGTTGTTAGAATTAAATTCAGATTCTGAAATTTTTAACCGTTTAGATGAGAAAACAGCTTACTTAGAAAAAGGAATCGACAAAGTTTTATCTGAAAACAATATTGAATTTACTATAAATAGAGTAGGGTCAATGATTTCAGTTCATTTTGATAAAAACGAAGTATACGATTTTGAAACCGCAAAAAATGGTGATAACGATAGATTTAAAAAATTCTTTCACGAATTATTAAACCGAGGTATTTATATTGCTCCATCTGCTTATGAAACTTGGTTTATTACAGATGCGTTAACATATGAAGATTTAGATTACACTATAAAATGTATCAACGAAGTCGCTAAGATTTTATAGTAATAATAAGTAAAAAAAATCCCGTCTAGTTCAAACTGACGGGATTTTTTTATTTTTAGTTTGTTAATTTTTTCAACAAACCTTCTTTCTTTTCTACAATTTTTATTTGATCATCTGTAAGAGTAGCTCTTAATTTTAACTCAATGATTTTAGCTAATTCAGCTTTACTATCTGCTGAAAGATTGTCGTTTAAATTTCTGAATTTGTATTCAAATAAACGGAATAAATCTTCTTTTAAAGTTCCTTGTTCAAGAGAAACAACTTCTGAAAGAGCAGCTAAATTAGTTTTCGCTTCAGCTTTTTCATCTACTTTTTTGAACTCCTGAGCACTTGCATTTACTGTAAAAGCTAAGAATAAAACAAGAGCGCCTAATAAATTTTTCATTGTAATTTGTTTAATAGTTTTACCAAAAATAAAAAATATTTTCAATATGGAAGCATTTTTTAATAATATTTATCTTTTTTTATGATTTCTTCTCTCTTTTCCTTTCTCTATATTTTCATTTTGCATCGCTTCCCACTTTTTAAACTGCTCTTCTGTAAGTATTGGTTTTAGTTTTGCTTTCAACTCTTCGTGCTGTTTTTTCATGTTTGCTTTCATTTGAACACGTGCTTTTTCTCTTTCCGCTTTTATTTCTTCTCTTGTTGTTTTATTATCTTTTTGCTGAGCAGTTAAAATTTCTTTTACTTTCTTTTTCTGATTTTCGTCTAAGCCTAATTTTTCAGACATTTTTTCCGTTCTCATTGCTACTCTTTCTTCCGGAGTGGCGTTTTTCATTTTTTCTCTTCTGTCTTGAGCTGAAACTCCGAATGAAAGGACTAACGCCATTACAACTACTAATTTCTTTACTACATTTTTCATATCTATTAATTTTAAAGTTTAGTATTGGACACTTTAATTCGGAAATGGTTTAATATCAGTTGAAGAAAAGATTTTCGCAGTAAGAATATTTTATATGAAGTTGTGAAAATTGGAAATGACTATGCGAGTTATGGAAATACGGATGTTAGTTATGGAAATACGGATGTTAGTTATGGAAATACTGTTGTAATTTATGGAAATGACTATGGAAGTTATGGAAATACGGATGTAAGTTATGGAAATACGGATATAAGTTATGGAAATGACTATGCAAGTTATGAAAATCCCGATCTAAGTTATGGAAATGACTATTCAAGATATGGAAATGACTATGCAAATTATAGAAATACTTATGTAAGATATGGAAATAACTATACAAGTTATGGAAATGAATTTGCAAGAAATGGAAATAAAGTTGCAAGAAATGGAAATAAAGTTGTTATAGTGCAAATCTGAAAGGGGTTTGTTAATACAAAAAAAAAATCGGCATACGTGCCGATTTTTTAATTAATTATAAAACCTCATTTTTATTCTTTTATGATTTTAGTATGCATTATCCCTTTTTCAGTATAAAGTTTAAGGAAATAGTTTCCAGCTTTTAATTCGCTTAAATTTATTTTATTTTCAATTATAGATTTTGAGCTTACTATTCTACCCGCAACATCATAAATTTCTACTTTCAAGACCTTTTCTTTTGTTTGAAAATGCAACATATCTTTTACTGGATTTGGATAAACTGAAATTGTATTTAACAATTCATTTTCCTGTAATCCTAAAGTGTTTTGAATGGTTGTTGTGTAATTGTTTGTTACTATTGGAGAATTGTAATCAAAATATATATTAGCTAAATTACTGAAGGTATCACCTGCAACAAGCGTTGATTTTGTTTTGATTTTAAAAACAACATAGCCATCATTATTGGCATTATCATATGGGAGATTTATATTTTCAAAATGATATTCTAAGTTATTAGTTGATGTTATTAATTTTCTGTAGTTATGACTCGCATCTAAAGTTATAATGCTTTCAATATCAAATTTATTAGGATCAATATTGTCTTTAATAACGATGTTTTGTGCTTTTGAAGTTCCATTGTTCTTAAATCTGATTTTATAAGTAACATAATTTCCAATTCTATTTGCTTCTACCAAATTACCTTGTAAACATATTTTATCATTTGGGTCAAATGAATTTACTACTAATTGACTTAATGTAAAAGTATTATCATTAGAGTTTTCATCTCCTGCTAAAGGCAAAATTATACCTATGAAATTGATTAAATCGCCGCCATTAACTGCTGGTGTTTCTATTGGCGTGTTTAGATTTAAAGTTACCATAATACTTCTACTTTCAAAAGGAACTAGATTGTTATAAGTCCATTCTAATGATCCAAAACTTTGTAATGTTGGAGGAATTGAAGAACTAATGTAATCATTTATATTATCGTTATAATTGAATTGTAAAGATCCAGAGATTGTTGAATTTCCTTTGTTCTTATAGATGATTTTATATAGGTTGTTAAATCCTGGACGCGCATCAATGATTGGAATAACAACAATTTCAACATCATTATGTAAACCGTTTGGAGAAACACAAAAGTTTTGAATCTGTGTACTATTAAATCCAGAAAAATTAATTGTTGTAGTTGTTGGATTTATGTTAAAAAAGGTATTGTTTTCAGCTAATCCAACAGCTTCTAATGTGTTGTTTTGAAAAGGAGTGTAAATTTTGTAGTAGCCTTCTAAATTGGTATAAAACTGATTATCAGTTGAATTGTTTATCTTAAGTTTTAAATTAGGTACAACAATATCATTTATGTCACAGTTATTATTTACATCAAATCTTGCCGTTCCTTCAATACTATTATAATCTTTTTGATATGAATTAAAGTCAAATTCCCAAAGATTATTTGAAATTCCAGATGCTAAAAAATATTTATTATTACTTTTATATGTAACAGACCTGTCTATAACCCTTTTTGGAAAATTATAATTATTTGCATCAAATAATGGGTCAAACGGACTTGGTTGATAATTTAAGCCATCCATCCAAATCCAAAGATTTAAAGTAAGATCATATTTCCAAAGATCAAATAAATCTGATTGAGAGTTTCCAGAAGTTCCTTTTCCAAATCCACCATACAACCATAAATTACCGTAAATGTCCGACCATGACACAAAATCTTTTCGAGAGCTGGGAACATTAGTTATAAACCCGTATTCCTTTATTCCATAACTTCCATTAATGCCAATTTTTCTATTGCCAAGAACTTTTGTCCAAACGTTATTTGTGGTTGAATATTTCCAAATATCACTTAATAGCCCTGCGGTAAATAGGTTGGATTCTTTACCTAAACCATTACCTCCATAAAAATACAAATCATTTCCTTTTGACCAAGTAGCAGCACTATGAACAAATGGTGGGTAAGTATCTAAAAAATAGGCTGAACTATTTGTGCAATTATTTTGATTACCACCCATTAATACCCATTGATTAGTAATAGTGTCAAACTTCCAAAAATCATTTAAATAATAACTTTGATCATTTACACCTGAAAACAACCAAAGATTACCATCAGCATCCACCCAAGTTTGAGCTTTTGCACGACTTCTAGGGTAATTATTTGAATTTGCTTCTCCAATATTTGAATAAAAAGTATAAGGTGTGTCATTGTTTTTTGAACCACCAATCCAAGTCCAATTTTTTGTGGCTTTATCAAATACCCAAAAATCATTATAATAATAAGAATAACCAGTCATACCAAAGCCACCCATTAAATATAATTTAGTGTCAGTTTCCCATAAGCAAGCATTTTCTCTATATGGAGGAATATTTGAAACATCAGCTACATTTTTTTGACCATAAACACCGTAATTGTATGGCGTTGAGCCAAACTCTTTTATTTTATAACAAGTTGAAGTTTCAATATCATATTCAAACATTCCACCAAAAAAAGCATTTCCAAGGAATGGCTGATTATTTAACGTATTAAAAAACCAAAGTTTAGATCCTTTTTCGCCCCATTTCAATTTAGTAGGTTCTACAACATTATAAACAGATGCTGTATTTAATTCTTCAAAATAGTAAGTCGAATTTTGATTAATGTGATCATATCTAGTGGTTATTCCATCAATCCAAGTAAAATTATTTGTTGAAATGTTGTAATTCCAAAACTCTTGTGTGTTAATGGCTCCGTTTGCTTGAAAAGCATTACCGCCATATAGTTTTAGTGCATTATTTTCAATCAATAAAAAAGAATTAAGACGAGATGAAGGTAAATTTTCGCTACGTTCGATACCTTTTTTTCCATGGAATCCTGGATGTTTTGTTAATTGCTTTCCTTTTAGCCAAGTCCATTGATTTGTGAGCATATTATACTTCCAAAGACTGCCATGATGCCCTCTGTTTAATTCATTAGTAGTATTTCCACCTAATTCATAGCCTCCAATAAAATAAGCTTCATTGTTATGAACTACAGAATTTGACATGTGTATTAAAGATGGAGGAGTATTAACAATATTACTTGTGTTTTGTTGACCATATATAGCATCAATTGTATTTGGATCTTTTACACAAGTCCATTTTTGCGTTAATAGATTAAATTTCCAAACTTTTTTCTGAACAGAATTTACTGCAGTATTATTTTCAGATGAACCTCCATAATACCATAAACAATTATCAAAAAACCATGAAGTATAGCCTAATAAACAGCCAGGTCGATTGTTTGTATCTTCAACGCCAATTATTCCTATGTTTTGTGAATTGTTTGTTGGTTTGTAAAGTAAAGTCCATGAATTGTTGTTAGGATTGTATTTCCATAAATCATACCTATCATAACCGTCAAAAGTTGGAGCGTGGCCACCATAAATATATATCATTCCATCATTCGACACAATTGGATTTGAAAAAATTCTTGAAGATGGAAAATAAGATGAAGATTCAACTCCAATTGGTCCATAATTCCCTACAATTCCAGCGGCATGATTATCATAACCGCCAATCCATGCCCATAGATTTAATGATATGTCATATTTCCATAAATCATTTGTTCCGCCCCCATAAGTTCCACCTAAAAGAAAAAGATTTCCACTATTGTCAACAAATGTTATACTTTGAGATCGTCTACCAGGTGTGTTTGTAGTGTTAAAAACTCCTTTTGTACCAAAATTTGTAGCAACATTATTGTCTTGTAAGCATTTCCACTGTTTAATGTTTAAATTGTAAACCCAAAATGAAGAATTTCCAGAATTATAAGCTAAATTGTCATTACCGTATAAATAAATGTTGTCTTGTGATTTCCAAACTATTTGCTGTTTTGTCCCAGTCCCAGGATGGTTTTTCGGACTGAACTGATTCATAACTTCAACAAATTGGTTTAATGATTCTTCTTGACCAATATTTATGTGTTGAACTTGTGCAAATAATAAATGATTCGTTATTAAGATAAGTACGAGTACTATTTTTTTCATTTTTGGTATTTTAAATTTGGTTTGTAGATAATGTATGTAAATTTATAATTAGCTACATTTTTCTAGTTATAAATATTACCAATATTTTTATTGTTTGTAAATATAAATAAATCCCACAAAAAAATCCTCAAATTAAATTAAAATGAGGATTTTCGTATGATTTATAAAATTCTAATTATTTAATAATCTCAATCTTCATCGAATCATCTATATTTTCAGTGTCTAAAAAGCCTTGTTCTTGCATCCATTCGTCGCTGTAAATTTTACTCATATAACGTGAACCATGGTCTGGGAAAACGACAACTACATTACTGTTTTCGTCAAATGCATCCAATGCTGCATATTGTTTTACTGCTTGAAACGCCGCTCCAGAAGTATAGCCTACAAATAAACCTTCGGTTCTTGAGATTTCTCTCGCCATTAAAGCACTTTCTTTATCGGTAACTTTTACATATTGGTCAATAATATCAAAATCGGTTGCAGTTGGAATTAAGTTTTTACCCAAACCTTCAATTTTATACGAATAGATTTCTTTTTCGTCAAATTCTTTGGTTTCGTGGTATTTTTTCAAAACAGAACCATAAGCATCCACAGCTAAAACTTTAATTAGTGGATTTTTTTCTTTTAAATATTTTCCAATTCCAGAAACGGTTCCGCCAGTTCCACTACAAACGACAACGTGCGTCACTAAACCGTCTGTTTGTTCCCAAATTTCTTTTCCTGTACTGCAATAATGGGCATCAATATTTAATTCATTAAAATACTGATTGATGTAAATAGAATTCGGAGTTTCTTTGTGAATTCTTTTCGCCACTTCATAATAACTTCTTGGATCATCAGCAGCCACACTTGCAGGACAAACATATACTTTTGCACCCATACTTTTTAGCATGTCAATTTTATCTGGAGACGATTTATCACTTACAGCTAAAATACATTTGTAACCTTTGATAATGCTAATCATTGCCAAACTAAACCCAGTATTTCCAGAAGTTGTTTCTACAATAGTTGAACCTGGTTTTAAAATGCCTTTTTCTTCCGCACTGTTGATAATATGCATGGCAATTCTATCTTTTGCTGAATGACCAGGATTGAAAGCTTCTACTTTTGCGTAAAAATTCCCTTTTAATCCTGCAGCAATTTTATTTAATTTAATAATTGGTGTATTTCCAACTAATTCTAAAACAGAGTTGTATGCTGTTATCTCCTTCTTCATGTTTGCTATCATATCTTTAAATATTGCATCTGTCATTCTGAACTTGTTTCAGAATCTAAAATAATAATCAAGAATCTGAAACAAGTTCAGATTGACAAATCATTCTTTAATTTATTTTTTAATTTTCTCTAAATCGAATAAGAAAGCAAATTCTTTCGCTAATTCTTTCAATGCTTCGAATCTTCCTGAAGCTCCACCGTGACCAGCTTCCATATTCGTATCTAAAAATAATTGTTTGTTGTTCGTTTTCATGACTCTTAATTTTGCTACCCATTTGGCTGGTTCAAAATACTGTACTTGCGAATCGTGTAATCCTGTTGAAACATACATGTTTGGATAAGCTTGCGCTTTTACTTGATCGTATGGCGAATAAGACAACATGTAGTCGTAATATTTTTTCTCGTTTGGATTTCCCCATTCGTCATATTCTCCAGTTGTTAACGGAATAGAATCGTCTAACATGGTTGTAATTACATCCACAAAAGGAACTTGTGCAATCACACCGTTGTATAATTCTGGATTCATGTTTACAATCGCACCCATTAATAAGCCACCGGCTGAACCACCTTCCGCATATAAATGTTCGGCAGAAGTATATTTTTCAGCAATTAAGTATTTACTACAATCGATAAAATCGGTAAATGTGTTTTTCTTTTTTAATAGTTTTCCGTTTTCGTACCATTCTCTTCCTAAATCTTCTCCACCGCGAATGTGAGCGATAACGTAAATAAATCCTCTGTCCATTAAACTCAAACGCGTACTAGAAAAATAAGGATCCATTGACGAACCGTAAGAACCGTAAGCATATTGTAATAATGGGTTTTTACCGTCTTTTTTGATGCCTTTTCTGTAAACCATACTCATTGGAATTTTTGTTCCGTCAGTAGCTGTAGCCCAAATTCTTTCTTCTATGTAATTGTTTTTGTCGAATTTCCCACCTAAAACTTCTTGTTCTTTTAAGATGGTTTTTTCTTTGGTTTTCATATTGAAATCAATCACAGATGACGGAGTTGCCATAGATTGGTAGCCGTAACGTAAAATGTCTGTATTGAAATCTACGTTTGAAGTCGTGTAACATGTGTAGGTTTCAATGTTAAAAGGCAAGTAATAATCGCCCGAAGCATCCCATGGTTTAATTTGAATTTTGTTTAATCCGTTTGAACGTTCTTCAACCACTAAATAGTTTTTGAAAATTTCGATGCCTTCTAATAAAACGTCTTTTCTATGTGGGATCAAATCCGTCCAATTTTCTTTTGATGTAGCATTTTCAGCCGTTGTCATTAATTTGAAATTGGTCGCTTTGTCCGCATTCGTTAAGATGTAAAATTTGTCTTTATAGAAAGAAATAGAATATTCTAATCCACGAGTTCTTGGTTGAAAAATTCTGAAAGTGCCATCAGGATTGTCTGCTTCTAAAATTTGGTATTCGGTTGTAAGCGTACTTCCAGAACCAATTATCATGTATTTCTTCGATTTTTCTTTATAAACAAATGTGTTGTAAGTATCATCTTTTTCATGAAAAACTAAAACATCTTCGGCAGCATTTGTGCCTAATTTATGTTTGAAAACTTTATCAGATCGTAAGGTTTGTGCGTCTTTTCCCGTGTAGAAAAGGGTTTTATTATCTGTAGACCAGCTTGAACCACCAGTAGTATTTTCGATTTTGTCAGAAAGGATTTCGCCTGTTTCTAAATTTTTAATTTGAATAGTATATTGTCTTCTAGAAACTAAATCTAAACCAAAAGCCACTAATTTATTGTCGCCACTTACACTCATTCCGCTTAAATTGAAATAAGATTGTCCTTTTGCCATTTCATTGCAATCGAATAAAATTTCTTCTTTGGCGTCTAAACTTCCTTTTTTTCTAGCGTAAATTGGATAGTCTTTACCAGTTTCAAAACGCGTGATGTACCAATATTCGTTATAAAAATAAGGAACAGAACTATCGTCTTCCTTAATTCTAGCTTTCATTTCTAAGAATAAATCGTCTTGAAATTGTTTGGTATGCGCTGTAGATTTTTGGTAATATTCGTTTTCTTTATTTAAATAATCAATCACTTCCGGATTTTCTCTTTCATTTAACCAATAGTAATTATCGGTTCTCACATCTCCGTGTTTTTCTAATTTTTTAGGGATTATTTTCGCTACAGGCGGTTGCATCTTATTCATTTTCTTCTTTTTGTTTTGTGAATGTAATTGTATGCTAAATATCAGTAAAACTGATGCTAAGATTATTTTTTTCATAGTAGTAGTTTTGGTTTTTGAAAATTATTTTAACTTGATTTCAAACATTTTATCCCAATCTTTCCCAGTAACAAATACAGTTTTTGTTGTTGGGTTGAAGGCGATTCCGTTTAAAACTTGATCTCCTTCTGATAATGTTTTTTTATTTTTTGTTTTCAATGCTGAAAAATCAATGACAGCTTCTACAGCACCGTTTTCAGGATTGATGATAACTACCGCATCTTTTTGGTAAATGTTGGCCCAAATTTTTCCGTCAATCCATTCTAATTCGTTTAATTCTGAAATAGCATTCGTATCAGAATATACGTTAATAGAACGTGCCAATTTTTGAGTTTCAGGATTTAAAAAGTAAATTTTATTAGTTCCATCGCTCATTATTAAATGTTTGTCGTTATGCGTTAATCCCCAACCTTCGATATCTGCGAAATAATTGAATGTTTTTTCTTGAACGAAAGTATCAGCATTATAAATAAAACCAACTTTATTTTTCCAAGTCAATTGATAAATTTTACCATTAAAAACGGTTATTCCTTCTCCAAAATAATCAGGTGATAATGGTATAGATTTAGAAACGTTACCCGATTTATAATCTGTTTTTCTTAAAGTTGATTCGCCGTTTTGTCCAGTTCCTTCTAATAAAGTTCCATTGTAAAACTCTAAACCTTGTGTATAAGCGTTTGAATCGTGATTATATGTATTCAAAATCGTATAATCTTTAGTTTCATATAATTTTGGAGTAATGTTAGAAATCAATTCAAAAGACGTTAAACATTCTACATTTTGACCTTCATAATAAACAACTGCTTTGATATCTTGAACCCCAAATTGTAATTTGTCTAATTTAAAGTTGATGATTTTATTATTTGCAGATGTACCTAATTTGATATCATTTGAATAATAAACTACTGAATCAATTGTGGTGTTTTCTGCGTTTTCTACACTTAAATTTACACTTTCATTCGGTTTGTAGACTTGTTTTAGGTCTTTTGAAGCTATAGAAAATAATTTTTCTGTGTTGCCGCAATTATATAAAAGAGCACTTAATGATGTGATTATTAGTAAGTTAATTTTTTTCATTTCCGTAAATATTAATACTACAATATTACAATTTATTTTAAACTAATTTTTGATTTGCAAAAATAATAAAAGATTGTATATTTGCACCGGCAAGTCCTACACGACCAGCTCCCTCAAAATCCTCCAGGGTGGGAACGCAGCAAAGGTATGTGGTTGTAGCGGTGCGATGTAGGTCGCTTGCCATTTTTTATTTTACTTCGCTTCATAAAATTCTTATAAAATTTATTGGTATAAAACTTTTTTAATTAGATTTGTATTGTCTTAAACCAATACAAATGAAAAAGTTATTACTACTACTTACAACTTCAGTCTTTTTACTGGGTTGTTCTTCAAAAAAAGCTATTGTTACTCCAAAAAAGGTTGTTGATGTTTCAAAATACATGAACACTATTAATGAAGCTAGTTTATCTAAAAATCTTCACGTTATTGCTTCTGATGAAATGGAAGGAAGAAATACAGGTGAAGCAGGTCAGAAAAAAGCAGGTTTATATATTATTGAGCAATACAAAGCGTTAGGGATTAAAAATCCTCCAGGTTCAACTGATTTTTACCAAAAAGTACCTTCAGAATTCATGAAAAAAGGGTTTTCTCCAAAATTGGGAGACTCTGAAAATATTTGGGCTTTTATTCCAGGTGCAGAAAAACCAGAAGAAGTAGTTATTATTTCTGCACATTATGATCATATTGGTATGAAAAATGGCGAAGTTTTTAACGGCGCTGACGATGATGGTTCAGGAACTGTTTCATTAATTGAAATCGCAAAAGCTTTCGCTGAAGCTAAAAAAGAAGGTCACGCTCCAAAACGTTCAATCTTATTTTTACATGTAACTGGTGAAGAACATGGATTACATGGTTCAAGATATTATTCTGAAAACCCTTTATTTCCTATAAAAAATACTGTTGCCGATATTAATATTGATATGGTAGGTCGTAGAGATACTATTGGAACTCATAAAGAGAATGGAAAATATATATATGTTATTGGTTCTGATAGGTTAAGTTCTGAATTACATTCGATAAATGAAGAAATGAATACGAAATATGTTGGATTAAATTTAGATTATACTTTTAATGCTAGAAATGATCCAAATCAGTTTTATTTCCGTTCTGATCATTACAACTTTGCAAAAAAAGGAATTCCTTCAATTTTCTTTTTTAATGGTGTGCATGAAGATTATCATGGGCCAAACGATACAGCTGACAAAATTGAATACGATTTGTTAACAATGCGTGTGAAATTAGCCTTTACTTTAGCTTGGGAATTGGCAAACAGAGAAAATAAAATTGTGGTTGATAAAGACGGAAAATAATGCAATTACTACTTCTGAACGGACCTAATTTGAATTTATTAGGACAACGAGAAACTTCAATATATGGAAATCAAGATTTCGATTCGTTTTTTAAGGAGTTGAAATCTCAATTTCCAACCTTGCAATTAGAATATTTTCAATCTAATGTAGAAGGGGAAATCATCAATAAATTACAAGAAGTTGGCTTTACTTATGATGGAATAGTTTTGAATGCAGGCGCTTATACGCATACTTCTGTGGCTATTGGTGATTGCGTAAAAGCGATAACTTCACCTGTAATAGAAGTTCATATTTCTAATACTTTTTCAAGAGAAACATTTCGCCATCAATCTTATATTTCTCCAAATGCAAAAGGGGTGATTATTGGTTTTGGTTTGCAAAGTTATACATTGGCTTTGCAAAGTTTTTTATAACTAATGCAACCTTTTTGAATTAAAAATCGTCTATAAAATTAGAATCTAATACCTATAATAAAAATGAAAAAAACCAACCTATTTATTATTGCTTTTTTTGCAATGATTAGTATTTCTTTCGCGCAAATAAACGAGAACAGAGTTGTCGGAAATTTTACAGCAATTAAGGCGTCAACTAGTGTAAATGTAATGTATACGCAAGGTGCAACCCAAAGTGTTGTGGTTAGTTGGGAAAAAGATTTGATGAAATATTTAAAAGTCGAAGCAAAGAATAATATTCTGAGAATTTATATTGATAACGATAAGTATTTTAAAAATATTGACACGAGTAAATTACTTGTTTCAGTTACGAATAAAGGAATTGGAAGTGTTACGGTAAGTTCATCTGCAACTTTTTCAATTAAAAACAATTTAAATGTTAGTCTGTTAAAAATAAATACTTCTTCAAGTGGTGATTTTTCAGGAAATGTGACTTGTAATTCCATTTTTATAGACGCTTCTTCAAGTTCAAATGTGGCTTTAAATTTGTCAACTCAAGATATTGCTGTAAATTTAAGTAGTAGTTCTACTGTCGATTTAAAAGGTAAAACAAACAATTTAGCGATTGATGCATCAAGTTCTTCAAATTGTGACGCGAAAGAGTTACAAGCAAATGTTGTTCAAGTTTTAGCAACTACTTCTTCAGAAGTTAATGTTTTAGCATTAAAAGGTTTAGACGCTACTGCTTCTACAAGCGCATCTATAAAATATTATGGAAAATCAGATAAAGTAAAGGTTACTGAAAGTACTTCAGGTTCTGTGGAACAAGTAAAATAAAATAAATTATTAAGAAATTTCTGTAACAAAAAATAATAAATGTGTACATATACCTAATTATTAACATTAAATATTAAATGCCACTTATGAAATTTAAATTATTATTCGCCTTAGCACTAATTACAAGTTTTTCATTCGCTCAAATTAGAGGGAAAGTTACAGATTCAAATGGAAACGCTTTGCCTTATGCAAGTGTAACTGTTGAAAAAACTTATATCGGAACTTCTTCAAATGAAAATGGAGAATATGAATTAAACATTAAAAAAACAGGTACTTATACCTTAGTTTTTCAGATTTTAGGTTACAAAACTCAAACGATTACCAAAGAAATTACTTCTTTTCCAACAGTAATAAATGCTACTTTATCAGATGAACAATATTCAATTGAAGAAGTGGTAGTTAAAACTAGCGAGAATCCTGCTAATGGAATTATAAGAAACGCCATTGCTAATCGTAAAAAAAACACCGATAAAACAGATAAATTTGAGGCTGATTTTTATTCTAGAGGAATCTTTAGAGTAAAAGATATTCCGAAGAAATTCATGGGTCTTGAAATTGGAGATTTAGAAGGAAACCTTGATTCTACTGGTGCTGGAATTATCTATCAATCAGAAACTGTTTCTAAAATTAAGTTCGAAAAACCAAACAATTTAAAAGAAGAAATTTTAGCAAGTAAAGTCGCTGGAAACGATAATGGATTCAGTTTTAACACCGCAATTAATACCAATTACGATTTTTATCAGAATACGATTAGTTATAATATTCCGATGATTTCGCCAATTGCTTCTAACGCTTTTACGTATTACAAATACAAAATAGAAGACACCTTTACAGATAGTTATAATAATTACATCTATAAGATTAAAGTCATCCCAAAACGTGATAAAGAACCTGTTTTTGAAGGTTATATTTATATTGTTGATGATTCGTATGCTGTTTATGCTGTTGATTTAGATATTAAAGGCAAAAGAGCACAACAAGAAATTTTAGAAACTTTAAAAGTGGTGCAGAATTACAATTTTAATCCAGATACTAAAATGTGGGTTAAAAGTTTGCAATCGTTTGATTTTAAAGCAGGAGTTTTTATGATGAAATTTAACGGAAAGTTTACACATGTTTTTAGTAATTATAAGTTTGTAGATAGTTTTGAGAAAAAAACTTTTGGAAGTGAAGTGGTAACATTTGCAGAAAAATCGAATAAAAAAGATGATTCTTATTGGTTAGAAAGCCGTCCGGTGCCTTTAACAGAAGAGGAAACTACCAATTATATCAAAAAAGACAGTGTTTATAAAGTTCGAAATTCTCAAGTATATTTGGATTCTGTTGATGTGATTTCAAACAAGTTTAAATTGTCTAAAATCATTATGGGTTATACTTACAAAAATAGTTTTAAAGACAAACGATTTAATTATCAAGGTTTATTTAATTTGTCTTCTTTTAATTTCAATACAGTTCAAGGATATCATATTGGTTCTGGATTTTCGTATTCAAGTTATAATGAAGAAAAACAAAAAAGTACTTCAATTACTTCCGATTTTCAATACGGATTTTCAGATAAAAGAGTAAGGCCAACTGCCGGTTTTTATCACAAATTCAACAATACAAATGATGCTTATATTCGTCTAGCTGGAGGAAATAAAGTCAATCAATTTAATAGTTCTGAGCCAATTTCAGGGATTGAAAATTCGGTAAGTTCATTAGTTTTTAAAAATAATTTCATGAAACTATACGAAAAGGAATTTATTGAAATTGGAACGGGTAGAGAAGTAGCAAACGGTTTGTTTTTAAATGCGAATTTAGCTTACGAAAACAGAAAACCTTTGTTTAATACAACTGATTTTGCTATTAATAAAACAAGTGATATTTACAGTTCGAATAATCCGTTAAATCCAAATTCTGATGCTGTTGCAGCAATTAAGGAACATCATTTGACGAAATTTAGTTTGAGTTCACGAATTGTTTTCGGTCAAAAATATATTACAAGACCAGACGGGAAAATGAATATGAATGAAGGAAAATATCCAAGTTTAGGTTTTACTTATACAAAAGCATTTCTAGCTACTGCAAAAGGTTACGAATATGACTTTTTAGAAGCTCGTTTAAATTATAAAAAAACATTAGCAAATAAAGGTGATTTACAACTAAATTTGAAAGCAGGTAAGTTCTTTAACGCGGATAATATTTCTTTCGCAGATTACAAACATTTCAACGGAAATCAAACGCATATTAGAATTGATGGTCAGTACAATACAAGCTTTAATTTATTGCCATATTATACGCAATCTACCAATAATCAATATTTCGAAACACATGTAAATTATAACGACAATGGTTATTTTATGAATAAAATTCCTTTGTTAAATAAATTAGGTTGGAATTTTGTATCAGGATTTCATCAACTAGCTACTTCAGATAATAAACCTTATCAAGAAATGACTGTTGGTTTAGATCGAATTGGTTTTGGAAAGCTTAAGATTTTCAGAGTTGATTTTGTTAGAAGTTTTCAAGGTGGAGTTGCTAAAAACGGCTTGATGTTCGGATTAAAATTTTAAAAAAAAAATATCAAAGAATAATTAAAATAAAAAACCTCGAAATTTAATTGCTTCGAGGTTTTTTGTTTGTTAATTAGTGTAGTTTATCCTAAAACCACTAATTTATTATCGCCGTCAACTACAACTTTAGTTAAGCCGTGTTTTGCTAAAGCTTTCATGGCAGCATCCCATTTTTTTCCGCTTAACGCTGACTTTTCTTTCAATACACCAATTGGTTGGTTGTTTTCTTTTTCTAATAAAGAAACTATGAATTTTTCATCTTCTGTTAATTCAAAAGTAACTTTTTTCTCCGGACGCATTTGTGGGAAGAATAAAACTTCCTGAATTGACGCGTTATTTGTTAAAAACATAATTAATCTATCCATTCCAATTCCTAAACCAGAAGTTGGTGGCATTCCGTATTCTAATGCGCGTAAGAAGTCTTCGTCAATAATTCCGTTCGCTTCGTCATCACCTTTTTCGGCTAAAGCCATTTGAGCTTCAAAACGCTCACGTTGGTCAATTGGATCGTTTAATTCAGAATACGCGTTGGCAATTTCTTTTCCACAAACCATTAATTCAAAACGTTCCGTTAAATCTGGATTGTCACGGTGTTGTTTACATAATGGCGACATTTCTTTAGGATAATCAGTGATGAATGTTGGTTGAATATAATTTCCTTCGCATTTAGCACCGAAAATTTCATCAATCAGTTTTCCTTTACCCATCGTTTCATCCACGTCAATTCCCATTCCTTTAGCGGCTGCAAATAATTCTGCTTCTGTTTTTCCAGAAATATCAAAACCTGTGAAATCAATGATAGATTGCGTCATAGTCACTCTTGCATATGGCGCTTTAAAACTAATTTTATGCTCACCAAAAATAGCATCTGTGGTGTCGTTTACTTTCGTAGCACAATATTCCAAAAGGTTTTCGGTAAATTCCATCATCCAATTGTAATCTTTGTAGGCTACATATATTTCCATTGCGGTAAATTCAGGATTGTGCGTTCTGTCCATTCCTTCGTTACGGAAGTTTTTAGAAAATTCGTACACACCATCAAAACCACCAACAATTAATCTTTTTAAGTATAATTCGTTTGCAATTCTCATGTATAATGGAATGTCCAAACTATTATGGTGTGTCATAAACGGACGAGCCGCAGCTCCACCAGGAATAGATTGTAAAATTGGTGTTTCCACTTCCATATAACCACTTTCGTTAAAGAAAGATCTCATGGCTGAGAATAATTTTGTTCTTTTTACGAAAACTTCTTTCACTTGCGGATTTACAACTAAATCTACATAACGCATACGGTAACGTAATTCCGCATCGTTAAAAGCATCGTGAACATTTCCGTCTTCATCTGTTTTTGGAAAAGGTAATGGGCGTAAGGTTTTACTCAAAAAAGTAAAATTATCTACTCGAATACATTTCGCTCCAACTTGTGTAGTGAATAATTCGCCTTCAATTCCAATAAAATCTCCTAAATCGGTTAATTTTTTAAAAACTTGGTTGTATAATGTTTTGTCTTCACCTTCGCAAATCACATCTCGGTTAAAATAAGCTTGTATTCTTCCTTCGCTGTCTTGTATTTCGGCAAAAGCAGCTTTTCCTTGATCTCTTACACTCATTAATCTTCCAGCAACTACCACCTTTTTTCCTTCTTCAAAATTTTCCTTTATGGTTTTTGAAGTGTGTTTTACAGGATATAAATCTGCAGGATAAGGGTTGATGCCTAAATTTCTTAAGGCTTGTAATTTCTCTCTTCTAATGATTTCTTGTTCGGAAAGTTGCATAATATTTTATATTTTAAGAACGCAAAGATAGGTAATAGAAATATAGTTTCAAAGTGAGAATTTTTTAGCATAATTAATTCAAAATTGTATCTTTGGGAAAAATAAAAAAAACAATGAAGAACATAAAATTTGTAATTGTGTTTTTAGTGGCAACTTTATTTGTGAGTTGTAATATTACTGAAAAAATGACAATTAATTCTGATGGAACTGGGAAGGTTTCTTATAATTTTAATATGTCAAAATTTGTAGAAACGATTTCGAAAATGGGAAGCAAGGAAAAGGAATCTGCAAAAGCAATTTTTTCCGATTCTGATAAGGATATTGACAGTACTTTTCATTTTAAAGATTTTAAAGAAATGGCAATTAAAAAAGGAGATACTTTGACTCCAGAGCAAATTGTTATGTTTGAAAAATTAGAAAAATTCTCTGTTCATTCAGTTATGAATAAAAAGAATGGACAAGCTTATTTTGAATTATTCGGTTCATTTAATAATGTAGATGAACTTAATAATATGGAATCTCCAACATCAACTTTGCAAAAAGCTACAGGAAAAAGTGGCGACCCAATGTCTGGAATGGGGGGAATGTTCAACGATACAAAAACTACTTTGACTTTTAAAGGGAATTTATTTTCAAGAAGTGTAGTGAAAAAAGAAATAGTTGTAGATACTTCAGCTTATGAAAGTGAAGACATGTATGAAGATTCAGATACAACAGCTTATGTTGAGGATTCGACTTATGTTTATGAAGATTATGCGGATTCAACGATGGTTGATACAGCTTATGTTGAAGATTATTCAGATGAGGAAGTAATAGAAGAGGAAAAAGTTAGTAAAGCCGATTTGAAGAAAATGAATAAAGAGTTCAAGAAAGTTGGTAAGGTTATGGAAAAAGGTTTTAAAGATTCTAAATATGTTCTTGAATATACATTTCCTAGAAGAATTAAAACGGTATCTGTGAAAAATCATAAATTGAGTAAAGATAAAAAAACTGTTTTTATTACTTTTCCTATTGATGAATACATGAAAGCTCCAGAAAAACTCAGTTTTACAATTGAACTTGAAAATCAATAAATACAGATAAAAAATTGCGATTTATTTTCATTTGTTAAAAATAAATTGTGTCTTTAAATTATGAACAAAAAAATTCAACTTCTCGATTTAGGAAATAAAGATTATAAAGACACTTGGGATTATCAAGAAGAATTATTTGCGGCAATTGTCGATTTAAAAATTCAGAAAAGAAATAATCCAGAAATTGTTACGCCAAATTATTTCTTGTATGTGGAACATCCACATGTTTATACTTTAGGTAAAAGTGGTGATTTTTCCAATTTGTTACTTTCTGAAAAACAACTGACAGAAAAAGGAGCAACTTTCTACAAAATAAACAGAGGAGGAGATATAACTTATCATGGTCCTGGTCAAATTGTAGGGTATCCTATTTTAGATTTAGAAAATTTTTTCACAGACATTCATAAATACCTTCGTTTTTTAGAAGAAGCCATTATTTTAACTTTAGCTGAATACGGATTAAAAACAGAACGCAGTCCTGGTGAAACAGGGGTGTGGTTTGATGTAGGCACACCATTTGCTCGAAAAATTTGTGCTTTAGGTGTTCGAGCTTCTCGTTGGGTAACCATGCATGGATTTGCTTTAAACGTAAATGCCGATTTAGGTTATTTTGACAATATTATTCCATGCGGTATTCGTGGTAAAGCAGTAACCTCAATGCATGTAGAATTAGGAAAACGAGTTGATGAACAAGAAGTGAAAGAGAAAATTCTAAAACATTTTTCTGCTTTATTTGAAAGTTCATTTATTTAGGTTTCTATAAATCTAAACTCAATTGTTCTGGTAATAATCTAAATGTTTTTCTGTGGTATTTAGTTATACCGTATTTTCTAATGGCTTCTCTATGTTCTTTTGTAGGATAGCCTTTGTTTTTCTTCCAATTATACATGGGGAATTCTTCGTGGATTTTGTCCATAAAATCATCACGGTATGTTTTTGCTAAAATAGAAGCTGCGGCTATGCTCAAAAATTTTGCATCGCCTTTTATTATGGAAGTACTTGGAATTGATTTTAATATTTCAATTTCTTCTGGTAAAAAAATCTTTCCACAAGTTTGTTTCATGCCTAATTTTCCATTTATAGGTCGGTTTCCATCTACAATAATAAATTCTGGGCGTGTTTTTAGATTCAAAACACTTTCTTGCATAGCTTTCATCGATGCATTTAGGATGTTTATTTCATCAATTTCATCATTTTGAATATGTGTAAATGCAAAATCAAACAAATTTTCTATAATTGGTCTTAGTTCAAAACGTTTTTTTTCAGTGAGCTGTTTGGAATCATTTATGGATTCAAATACGAATTGTTCTAATTTTTTTCTCTCCTTTGTTAAGGTAAGGTTAGGAGATTGTAAAATAATTGCAGCAGCCGTGACTGGCCCAGCTAAACAGCCTCTGCCTGCTTCATCAGTGCCACATTCAATTAAAATTTTGTTATAACATTTCTTTAACATAAAATATTTTTTACAAAAATAAATTATTTTAACGCAACCTTTAACACTTTTTTGCATCTATTGTATAGTTGTTTCGGCAATCTGATTTTTTTAGCTAAAAAAATTTAACACAATTAAATTGATAATATTCCGAAGTATTATTTGTTTATTTAAGAAATTATTAAGAAGTTTGCGGAATAACTAACTCAAATAAAATTAATATGAGATCGAAGTTCAAATGGATTTTTACGCTTTTAGTAGCGTTTACAATGCAGTTTTCTTTCGCACAACAGAAAACTGTTACAGGTACAGTAACAAGTGAAGGCAAAGCTTTGCCTGGTGCTACTGTAAGTATTGCGGGTACCAAATTAGGTACTCAAACTGATGAGAATGGTAAATTCTCAATTAAAGCAAGCCAAGGTGATGTTTTAGACATTGCTTTTTTTGGAAAAGTTTCTCAAACGGCTACAGTTGGTGCTGGTAATGTTGTTAATGTAGTTTTAACTTCATCTTCAGCTACTGATATCGAAGTTGTTCAAGTTGTTGGAGCTTTAGGTATTAAAAAGAGAGTTGATGCTCAGACTTCAGCAGCTCAGTTAGTAAAAAGCAAAGAGCTTACACAAGCTGCAAACCCTAACGTAATTCAGTCATTAGCTGGTAAAGTTTCTGGTTTACAAATTAATATGACTGCTAATGGAGTTAATCCTACTAGTAGAATCGTATTACGTGGTAGTAGATCACTTACTGGTAACAATGAAGCGTTAGTAGTTATTGATAATGCAATTTCATCAGCTACTATTTTGTCTCAAATGTCACCAGATTTAATTGAAACTATTAACGTAGTTAAAGGTCAGCAAGGTGCTGCTTTATATGGTGAACAAGGTTCAAATGGTGTAATTGTTGTTACTACAAGAAAAGGTAGTAAGTCTTCTAAAATTGAAGTGTCTTTAAATACTTCTGCTGATTTTCAAAATATTTTATTCTTGCCAAAAAAACAAGAGAAATATGGACAAGGTTGGGGAGTAGGAAATTATGATTTCAATTTTAATGACCCAACTGATCCGCGTAATGGGAATACTCAATATTCTCCTTTTGAGAATGGATCATGGGGACCTTCTTTTTCTGATCCAGCTTGGGCTGGTACTCAAGTTCCTGTTGGTTTACCACAGGCAGATGGTTCTTTGATCACAGATACTTGGAAATCAAGAGGGTATGATAATGTTAAAGATTTCTTCAGAACAGGTACTGTTTTCCAAACAAATATGTCTGTTAATGCAGGTTCTGAGGATGGATACACAATGTTTAACTACGGTAGACAAGATACTGATTTTGTTGTTGAAGGTGATAAATTGAAAAGAAATACTTTCATGTTTAAAGCTGGAAAAAGAGTAAAAAGACTTAAGATGGATGGTTCTGTTCAGTACACCAATCAAGTTGTTACTCAGACAGATTCAAATTTAATTGATGAATTATTACAAACTCCAACTAACGTTGATTTAAATAAATTCAGAAATTCAGGAAGTGCACATAACTTTTCGGCTTATGCATTAAACCCATTTCAAATTATCAAACAAAAAAGATTTGATGATAAGACTAATAACTTTAATGGTAACTTACAGTTGAACTATGAAATCAATAAGAATATTTCTGCGACTTACAATGGTAATATTCAGTTAAATTCTATAATTTCTACACAACATAATGATGGATTTAAACAAGATTACGTATTAGACTTTTCTTCTATTTTAAATTCACCAACTTATAATGGAGAATTATATTCTGCTGCAGGTGGGTCTGATCAATATGAAGTATCTAGCTATTATATTACAACTAATTCAACTAGAAATTATTATGGTGATTTAATGTTGAATTTTGATTACGATTTATCAAAAGATTTAAATTTGAAATTTAATATTGGTAACAACTTACAAGAACAATATAATTTATTTACTCAACAAGGTGGTAAAAATTTAGAGATTGAAGGTTGGTATAATATTAAAAACGTGGCTAAACCAGACACACCAAGTTCATTGTCAAATGGGTATGCGTTAAGAAGACGTGCTTCAGGTTTTGCTAATGTTGATTTAGATTATAAAAATTATTTATTTTTAAATTTAACAGGACGTTATGAAAGATCATCAGCAGCTCCTAAAGCATTTTTCTATCCTTCTGCTGGTATCTCATTTGTTCCAACAAAAGCATTTGAATCTTTAAAAGGTAAAACTTTAAATTATGCTAAAGTATATGCTAACTACGCTAAAGTTGGTAGTGTTTCTGCTATTAATACTTATGGTTTAACAAATGTTTCTCCTGGTGCTAATGGTTTTCCATTTAATAATGGAAACGTAGATATTTTTGGATTTAATCCAAGAACAGCTGGGGTGACTCAAACAATTCAACCAGAATTTGTAATTTCTAAAGAATTAGGTCTTAATTTAGGTTTATTTAATGATAGAATTACTTTAGAAGGTACTATTTATCAAAATGATACTCAAAAATTAATTACAAGAGCTACAACATCTTCTTTTTCTGGTTTATTAGCTAACCAAGATAACATTGGTAACTTACGTAATACTGGTTTCGAAGTTGATTTAGGAGTAGTTCCATTTAGAAGTACAGACGGTTTTAACTGGAGTTTTAAAACAGGATATACACATTATGAAACTATTGTGAAATCTTTAAATCCTGGTGTTACTGAAGTTGCTTTAGCGAGTGGTACTGGTGTAGGTATTTATGCGGTAGTTGGAGAACAATTTCCTTTAATTAAAGCAACTGAATATCAAAAAGATGCTAATGGAAACATTATTGTTGGTTCTAATGGTATTCCATTAATTACTTCTACTTTACAAAAAGCAGGTAAAGTGAATCCTGATTTTATTATCAATTTCTCTAACACTTTTAGTTATAAAGGTTTTAGTTTAACTGCAGTTGCAGATTACAGAGCAGGTAATAGCGTTTATTCTCAAACTTATAACCGTTTATTTTTCTCAGGAAGTGATTTAGGTTCAGGTGATGTAGATAGAGAAAATGGTTTTGTAGTACCAAATTCAGTTTTTAATTCAGGTACACCTTCTGTTCCAAATTATGTTACAAATACAATAGCAATTGCTCCAGGAAATTTACCAACTTGGGGAGCTACAAATGGAAATGTAGGAAGTTTATCAGTTGTTGATGGATCTGTTGTTAAGATTAGAGAAATTGCTTTAGCATATTCTATTCCTGCTAAAATGTTGAAAAATTCTGGAATTACTTCTATGAAGTTTGGTGTTAATGCAAGAAATCCATTTATTTTCTTTGTAAACAACGGTAATGGTATTAAAAACCAAGGTTATACAGATCCAGAAGCTTCATTTACAACTGGTAATGGACAAGGTATTTCTAATTTAGGACAATACCCAGCTACTAAAACGTATGGAGTTTCATTAAACTTAACTTTTTAATAAAATATAATATGAAAAATTTAAAAATAATAGTTCCTGTTTTAGGTTTGTTATTTGCATCATGTGATAATTATTTTGATGTAAATACAAATCCAAATGAACTTTTAACAGCTCAAGGTTTACCTACACAGTTTTTACCTGCTGCTGAATTAGGTCAGTTTAGAATTCAATCTAATACGATGAATCGTTTAGGATTATTGTTTTCTAATGCTACTGGTGGAAACGTTCAGTCTTATGCAAGTCCGTTCAATACGGAATTTAGTTTGAATTTATCTACTTCTTCTTATAGTGGTATTTTTGAAGGTTTGGCTGTTAATTCAAGTAATTTCCAAAAAATTATTGATTATAATGATCCAGATAATAAATATGTAGGTTGTAAAGCTATTGCGAAAATTTACAAAGTATATAATTTACAATATTTAGTGGATTTGTATGGAAATATTCCTTATAGTCAAGCATTTCAAGGTGATGCTAATTTAACACCTGCTTATGATGATGATCAACAAATTTATAAGAAGTTATTGATTGAATTAGATGAAGCAAGAGTTTTACTTGCAGATCTTCAAAGTAACGTGTATCCTAATAATTCAGATTTAGCTAATTTGGATATTGTTTTAGGTGGTGATTATTTAGCATGGGAACAATTTGCTAACACTATTGAGTTAAAAATGTTATTACGTATGTCTAAAACAACTGGAGCTACTGCTGCATGGAGAGATGTTCGTTTAACAGGTTTAGCTGGTAAGTCTTTTGTAAGTCAAGATATTACAATTAATCCTGGTTTTAATAATTCTACAGATTCTCAAGTGAATCCATTTATTACAGCTTTTGGTTGGGATGCTGCTGGTAACACAACTAATAGAAATCTTTTTTGTGCATCGGGTCATATTGTAAAGGCTTTAAATCCTTATACTAGTGTTAATTATTCTTCTCCTGCTGCTCAAGAAGTAGTAGCTGGAAGTGGTGTTTTTTATCCTAATGTGTTAGACCCTAGAAGATCTAGATTGTTCTCTTTTGCTGGTACTTCACCAACATCTTATCAAAAAGGGGTGACTCAAGGTTCTACTGCACCAGATGTATATTATCCAAGTCCATCGGTTACTTCTACTGGTCAACCAAGTAAATTTTCACCGTTCTTTTTTAATCCACATTTTCAAGTTGCTCCTGGAAATGCATCTGGATTACCAAATACTAATGTTGGAAATTTTTATGCTAATGTTGATGGGTATATTATGACAATTGCTGAATCTTATTTTTTACAAGCTGAAGCAGCTCATTTAGGAGCAACAACTTCTCCTGCTTATGCGGTATTAGGTTTAGATGCTAGTGCGTCATTTAATGCAGGTGTTACTGCTACTATGTCTCATTATACTGCTGCTATAGGTACGTATTTAACAACAATTAATACTAAACCTAACTTTGGTTATAATGCTGCATTTACACCAGCTCAAAACTATCATGCAATTATGTTTCAAAAATGGATTGCATTATTAAATTCAAATGCAATTGAGTCTTATTTAGACAATACAAGAACAGGTTATCCTTTAAATCCAATGCCAATTGGAACTACAAGAACAAAAAGACCTTACCGTTTATTGTATCCAACTTCAGAATATATAGCTAATGCTAATAATGTTCCAAATGTATCAATTGATAACATTTTTGATATTACTAATAAATATGTTCCTTTCTGGTTACAAGGTGATCCAGCTTTAGGACAATAATTAAATTATTGTTTACATAAATTAAGAACCCCGATTTTATCGGGGTTTTTTTATTTCCACAAATTCTCATTACATTTGTCTTTTAAAATGAAAAAATGAGATACCTTATTGCGTTGTTTTCTTTCATGGCATTTTCTATTAATGCTCAAGAATTAGATTCAACTAAAGTTAAAGACTTAAAAGCCGATATTAAACTATACAAAACTTTCAATTCAGAGAAAGATACTATTTATATAGATACATCCTTAACCATTAAAGATGAATATAAATACAACTATTTGAAAAAAGATAACTTTGGATTATTTACGTTTTCCAATGAAGGTTATCTTTTTAATCAATTAGATTTTTCAAGAAAAAAAACTTATAATTTACCACAATTTGGTTTTAATGCCAAACATGCAACTTATTTAAATAATAGTGATATTTATTATTATTCTGTTCCAACACCATTAACAGATTTGTATTTCAAAACAGTGATGCGTCAAGGACAAAGTTTAGATGCACTACTTTCTGTAAACACGAAACCGAATTTAAATTTTACCGTTGCTTATAAATCTATACGTTCTATTGGTGATTATTTTAATAATCTAACCAGTTCAGGGCATTTCAGATTTATTTCAAATTATAATTCAATAAATAATAAATATTTTCTTAAAGTTAATTTTGTCGGACAAGACATCTATAATCAGGAAAATGGAGGTGTCGTAGATCCTACTCAATTAGATGGATCAAATCCTTCATTTAGCCAACGCGAAAGAGTTGATGTGTATTTTAATGACGCTTCCTCTAAACTAAAAGGGAATCGTTATTTCTTAGATCATTCCTATCAATTTTCAACTGGGAATTCTTTAGTTTTAAAGCATCAAACATATTATGAAAATAAGTTTTATGAATATTTTCAACCAACTAAAAGTTCAAGATTAGGAAATTCAATCAATTCTTCTATAAATAATAAAACTAGATTTGATGTGTTTTATAATAAACTAGGTGTAAGTTTTAAAACTAATAAATTAGGAGAAATCAATTTCTTTATAGATAATTATTCTTATAATCAATCTTATAAAATCCCTGCTGGTAAGGTATACGATATAAATGTAAAGTATAATTTACATAATCGAATTAATACTATTGGCGGACAATACGAATTCTATCAAAACAAATGGAATTTCAATATTTTATTGCAAAATGCAATTTCTAATCAACCTTCATCAAACTATGAAGTATTTGCTAAATATAAATTTTCTCAGGAAAATTATATAAAAATTTCTGCACAACAAACCAGTAAAATGCCTGATAACGTTTTTGTTTTTAATCAAAGTGACTACGATAATTATAATTGGAATAGCCCATTCAAAAATGAAAAGAGCAGTATTTTAGTTGTCGAAACAAAAAATAAATGGTTTGAAGCATCTGTTCAATTTACTAATTTAAACGATCATTTGTATTTTTTTAATACAGAGGAAAGAATTGATAGTTTAGTGGTGAAACCTTTTCAATACAATAAATCTATTCAATATTTAAGTGCCGAAATCGCTAAAGAAATTAAATATAAAAATTGGGCCTTAGATAACCGAATTAAAATGCAAGAAGTACAACAAGGTGCCAAAATTTTAAACTTACCTTATCTTGTGCTAAGACATACATTGTATTACACCAAACCCGTTTTCAAAAAAGCGATGTTGTTGCAAACTGGAATTACTGTAAATTATTTCAGCAACTATTATGCAGATGATTATGTGGCAGTTTTAGGAGAATTTTTTGTGCAAGATCAACAAAAAGTTGGAGGTTTCCCAGTTTTAGATTTCTTTGTAAATGCTCGCGTACAACAATGTAGAATTTACTTAAAAGCCGAACATGTTAACGCATTATTTACAAATAAAGTAGATTATTACAATACGCCTAACTCACCATTCCGCGACTTTCACGTACGTTTTGGATTAGAATGGAATTTCTTTAAATAGAATTTGGGCGTGCCCTTACAGGTCGTGCTGTCCGCTATATTCCCGAAGAAAAATCGGGAGATGCCGCTACCATCACTCACGCATCCGTTTTCATAATGATATTTTCGTTTATATCAGAAATTAATTAACTTTTTACATCGAAAGTTTAAACCTGAAACAAAAAAAACTAACTTTGTAGCCAATAATAGATTTAGAAATGAACTACGCAAAAAACATATTAGAAACTATCGGAAATACGCCAATAGTAAAATTGAATAAAATCGCAGAAGAAATTCCTTGTTTAGTTTTAGGAAAACTAGAAACTTTTAATCCAGGAAACTCTGTAAAAGACCGTATGGCCGTAAAAATGATCGAAGATGCAGAAGCAGACGGTCGTTTAAAACCAGGCGGAACAATTATCGAAGGAACTTCTGGAAATACTGGAATGGGTTTAGCTTTAGCGGCTATCGTAAAAGGTTACAAATGTATTTTTGTAATTTCTGATAAACAATCTAAAGAAAAATCAGATATTCTTCGTGCAGTTGGCGCAAAAGTTATCGTTTGTCCAACAGATGTAGAGCCAACAGATCCACGATCTTATTATTCAGTTTCTAAAAGATTAGGAGACGAAATTCCTAATTCTTGGTATGTAAATCAATATGATAATCCAAGTAATGCTACCGCACATTATGAGCAAACTGGTCCAGAAATTTGGAAACAAACAGAAGGAAAAATTACGCATTTTGTAGTTGGAGTAGGAACTGGAGGAACGATTTCTGGTGTCGCTAAATATTTAAAAGAACAAAATCCAAATGTAAAAATTTGGGGAATTGATACGTATGGTTCTGTGTTTAAAAAATATCACGAAACAGGTATTTTTGACGAAAACGAAATCTATTCGTATATCACAGAAGGAATTGGAGAAGATATTTTACCTTTAAATGTTGATTTTTCTCTAATCGATGGTTTTACAAAAGTAACGGATAAAGATGCTGCAGTTTATACACGTAAATTAGCTTTAGAAGAAGGGATTTTCTGTGGAAATTCAGCTGGAGCAGCAGTTAAAGGATTGCTACAATTAAAAGAACACTTCAAACCAGAAGATGTTGTAGTGGTTTTATTCCACGATTCAGGAAGTAGATATGTAGGTAAAATGTACAACGACGAATGGATGCGCGAACGTGGATTCCTAGACGAAGAACTAACAAAAGCAGAAGATTTAATCAAAGATCATAAAGATAAACCATTAGTAATTGTTCGTACAGAAGAATTGGTTTCTCATGCGATTGAAAGATTGAAAAAATACAAAATTTCTCAAATCCCTGTAATAGATACAACTGGTTTTGTAGGAAGTGTAGACGAATCTGACTTGTTTAGAAGTTATTTCGAAAACAAAGATATCGCCGATTTACCAATCAAAGATGTAATGGGAAAACCTTATCCAATTGTTTCAGCAGCAGCTTCTATTGATGAAGTTTCTAAATTAATTAGCAAAGACAATCAAGCAGTTTTAGTAGATTTAGGAAACGGAAGACACCATATTATTACCAAACACGATATTATTAGCTCTATCAAATAAGGAATTGATAACGTCAGTTCGAGTATTTCGATGAAGTATAAATCGGAATGTATCGAGAACTTTTATAAATATTTTTAAAAACGGATAGCAAAATGTTATCCGTTTTTTTTATATTTGTTTTTTATTATATGCCAAAATTAAATTTTATACGCCGTGCAAGAAGAATTTCTCCATTATTTATGGGTAAATAAGAAGCTACCATTTACCCAACTCAAAACACATCTCAACGAGGATTTAGAGATCAATCATTTCGGACAGTATTTGCAAAATGCTGGACCTGATATTTTTAATGCCCAAATTTCTATTAACCAACAAAAATGGGCTGGAAATATAGAAATTCATATTAAATCTTCCGATTGGTATGTTCATAATCATGAAAAAGATCCCAATTATGACAACTTAATTCTACACGTGGTTTGGGAAAATGACTCACCAATTTTCAGAAAAGACAATTCAGAAATCCCAACTTTGGAATTAAAAAAGTACGTAACACTTTCTGAAATTAATAAATATAAATCGTTAATTGCTTCTAAATCTTGGATCAATTGCGAAAATCATATCGCAGAAACGGATGATTTTATTTGGATTAATTGGTTAGAAAGTCTGTTTTTAAATCGTTTAGAAAGAAAATCAGAAGTCATCGATAAAAGACTTCAAGAAACCAATTACAATTGGGAAGCCGTATTTTTTGAAATGCTAGCCAAAAATTTCGGACTCAATACTAACGGCGATTGTTTTTTACAATTGGCTCAATCCTTTCCTTTTTCGATAATAAGAAAAGAAAGTTTTGATGCAGCAACTTTAGAAGCTTTGTTTTTTGGGAAATTAAATTTGTTAGAAAATAATTTAGAAGATGAATACTATTTTAAATTAAAAAGTAATTGGGATTATCTCAAACTAAAATATAATATAAAGGAAGAACTCGGTTTGCAACCACAATTTTTCAAACTTCGTCCCGATAATTTCCCTACGATTCGACTGTCGCAATTGATTCAGCTAATTTCAAACAAACCAAATTTTTTTTCTCAAATCCTTTTAGCTGATTCGTATTCAGATATAAAAAATTTATTAAAAAGTGAAACGTCAGAATATTGGAAAAGTCACTACAATTTTTCAAAAAAGAGTAAACCAAAAAGTAAAATATTAACCGATCAATTTATTGATTTGCTGATTATTAATACCGTTGTTCCCATTAAGTTTAGTTATGGTAAAAATCAAGGAAAACTTAATGTGGAAGAGTTAATTTCGCTTTTAGAAGCTATTCCTTCTGAGAAAAATTCCATTTTAGATAAGTTTTCAGAATTTAAAGTAAAGTCGGCAAATGCTTTTCAATCGCAATCGTTATTAGAGTTAAAAAATGAATATTGTAACAAAAATAAGTGTCTCAAATGCGCTGTAGCTTTGCAATTGTTAAAAAACTAAGTATCTTTATCCTTTATAAATTAGAAATGTACAACTTACTTCATTTTTTCGAGAAAAACGGATTTTATGTCGCTTCACGTTTGGCTGATAGGTTAGGTATGCGCGCCACTCAAGTGCGTTTGTTTTTCGTGTACATTTCTTTTATTACAGTAGGTTTGGGATTCGGATTTTATTTAACATTGGCTTTTTTGTTAAAATTAAAAGATATGATTTACACCAAGCGCAGTTCTGTGTTTGATTTATAAAAAAATCCATGATAAAATTTTCTAAAGGGCATTATTTCGGTATTGCCATTTTGCTAGCCCTAATTGGGTTGTTGCAAGTTTGTTTCTATTGGTTTGATAATCAAGAATCTTCAAGTGATGTTAATTTGTCTCACGATGATAAAAATTGGTTACAACAACAAAATAGTATAGATAGCTTAAAAGAAGTTACTCAAGAAGCTGCCGCTAAAATTTATCCATTTAATCCAAATTTTATTTCGGATTATAAAGGCTATAAACTGGGAATGACCGTTGAGCAAATTGATAAACTTCATAAGTTAAGAAAACAAAATAAGTATGTAAATTCTAATGCAGAATTTCAAAAACTAACTGGCGTTTCCAACGATTGGATGAAACAATACGCGCCTTATTTCAAGTTTCCAGACTGGGTAACGAATAAGTCTTCAAATAAATACCCATCTAATTTTGAAAATAAATATCAAAAATTTGAGAAAAAAGAAACTAAAATTATCGTTCAAGATATCAATACAGCTAATCAAGTAGAACTGGAAAAAGTATATATGATTGGCGAAAAATTAGCACTTAAAATAATTGCAGAAAGAGAAAAATTTGGTGGTTTTGCTGATATGGAACAACTTAATTTTATTTGGGGAATTTCGTTAGAAGCTATTGCAGACTTAAATAAAAGATTCCAAATTAAATCTACAGGAAATTTAAAGAAAATTAAAATTAATGAGTTGCCAATTAAAGAGTTACAACAGTTTCCTTACTTTAATTATTACATTGCTAAAAACATTGTTACCTATAGAAGTATGAATGGAGAAATTAAGAATATTGAAGATTTAACAAATGTTAAGCAATTTCCTGTTGAAAAATTAAAAATAATCGCCGTATATTTGGAATTCTAAAATAAATCAATAAAAATCAACAAATACACAGCATAGTTTTATGAATTCATTATATTTTACAGAAGAACACGAATTATTCAGAGAAAGTTTAAGAAGTTTTTTGCACAAAGAAGTAGTACCACACATTGAAAAATGGGAAAAAACAGGTACAATTGAACGCTTTATTTGGGAAAAATTCGGAGAAATGGGCTTTTTCGGATTAAAATATCCTGAAGCTTATGGTGGACTAGGTTTAGATTTGTTTTATACGGTTGTTTTTTTAGAAGAACTTCAGAAAATTAAATCTTCTGGTTTTGCTGCAGCAATGTGGGCACACGCTTATTTAGCTATGACGCATTTAAATGCAGAAGGTGATGAAAGAATTAAACAAGACTATTTAGTACCAAGTATTTTAGGTAAAAAAATTGGAGCATTATGTGTTACAGAACCTTTTGGTGGAAGTGATGTAGCTGGAATGAGAACAACTGCTGTAAGACAAGGTGATAAATTTATTATCAACGGTTCTAAAACATTTATTACAAATGGTGTTTATGCTGATTATTACGTAGTAGCTGCAAAAACAAGTCCGGAACTTGGAAACAAAGGTATCAGTATGTTTTTGATGGATTCAAATCTAAAAGGAATATCTGCCACTAAATTAGATAAATTAGGTTGGAGAGCATCAGATACTGCGGAAATTGCCTTTGATAATGTAGAAATTCCTGTAGAAAATTTAATGGGTGAAGAGGGAAAAGGATTTCCTTATATCATGCAACATTTTGCTTTCGAAAGATTAATTATGGCAATCAATGCACACGCAAGAGCAGAATATGCAATTGATTATACAATTGAATATATGTCGCAACGTGAAGCTTTCGGAACAACAATAAATAAGTTTCAAGCTTTAAGACATACAATGGTAGAACACGCTACAGAAGTGGAACACTGTAAACTATTCAATTACGCAGCAACTGCCAGATTAGATAAAGGCGAATATGTAGTGAAAGAAGCTACAATGGCGAAATTAAAATCTACAAAAGTAGCTGATTTAGCCATTTACGATTGTTTGCAAATGCTTGGTGGTTACGGTTATATGGAAGAATATCCATTAGCTCGTTTGTTAAGAGATAGTCGTTTAGGACCAATTGGTGGTGGAACGTCAGAAATCTTAAAAGAGATTTTATCGAAAATGATTATCGACAAACAAAATTACCAACCAGCTGTAAAAGAATAGATTAAAGTAATATAGGTAATAAAACATAGAAACCAAGTAATGAGAAATTGTTACTTGGTTTTTTGTTTTAAAATGTTAATTTTGTGCTTAAATTCTTAAAAAATGATATTAAAAAAACTAATTAAAATAATGGCAATCTTTGCTATTTCATTTTCTTGGGGGCAAGAAATAAATGTAGATATTCAGAAGACAAAACTGTTTGAGTCTGAGAATAAATTTTTCGGATTACATGACATTAAAGACGATGGTAATGGAGGCTTCATTGCGTTGCGAGAATTTTCTAAAGCTACATTTACTGATAAACGTTTTTATCAAGTGGAGTTTTATGATAAAAAAATGAAACTAACAAAATCTTTTGAATTAGATTTTAAGAAAGAATTTAGAGTTAAAAATGAAAATTTTCTTTTGTCTTTATTAGTTAAAGAAGGTGTTTACCATTTAATAGTATTTGAACATAATGCTAAAAGTAAAGAATATGTTTGTTCCGTTTTATCATCGAAATTAAATGAATTAAGTTTTGTTAAGAAAGAGCTTTTTAGAATTGAAGAGACAAAAATTAAATCTGGTTTTTTGGGTCAATATGATCCTGAGAATATTTTGCAACAGCATGTTTTTTTTAATGAAAATAAAACAAATTTTGCTGTTATGATTGATATTTATGAAGATAAAAACGACACAAAAAACTTTTATATTTTTGATAATAATTTTAATTTAATTAAAGAATATAATTCTGTTAAAAATGTAAAAGATGAAAATTGCAGGTTATTAGAAATAGTTTTATCTAATACAAATGAAGTTTATTTGTTAAATGAAATTTGGCGAGAAAAAAATAAAGACAGGAAAGAGTTAGGGGAAGTTTATTATGATTTGGATAAGATTTCTAATGATAATAAAGCTAGTTCTATTAAAGTTTCAGGTAATGGTAAAGAGCGATTTGATGTCCCTAAAATAAAATTAAATGATAATAGCTTGTTTTTGGTGAGTTATTATTATGATGAAAAAGAAACTCGAAATGGATTAGCTGTATTTGAATATAATGCAAATGATTTAGTGTTAAAAACTAATAAATTTAACTTGTTTACAGATAAATTGATTTTGGAGAAGCAAAATGTTAAAGGTAAAGTCGAATGGCATCCAATAAGAGTAAATGACATTTATTTTGACGCCAATGGATTAATAGTTTGTAGTGAAGAATATTATGAAGTTTCCGGAGGAGTAGGTTCAAATTCTTATAGTTATTGGAGACGTGGCGATGTTTTTATAGAGAAAATCAATTTTAATAACGAGGTTTATTGGGAAAATTTAATACATAGAAATCGTCCTGATAAAGATGTCGGTTTAAAGCCAACAAAGAGTTTTTATAAGGATGGTGATTTGTATCTTTTCTCAAATGTTTTAGACGAAAATAAGCTGGACGAAATAAATGTTTCTCTTTCAAAACTTAACAGATCTTTAAGTTGTTTTAAAATAAGTAAAGATGGTAAGTTTAATTATAGTGATTTGATAAATGGAGAAGAAATCACTTCTTATATAAACTTGAGTGGTGTTTTTTGTGAAAATAAAAACGAGTTTTTATTTATTGGTACAGTTAAAGATAAAAATGTATATCAATATTATAAAATCACTTTTTAAAATAATTCACAATTTATAATTGTCAATTCAAAATAATAATATACTTTTGCACACTTAACGAGAGGAGGTGTCAATATTATGTTAATTATACCAATTAAAGACGGAGAAAATATCGATAGAGCATTAAAGCGCTATAAAAGAAAATTTGATAAAACAGGAACTGTTCGTCAGTTACGTGCGCGTCAAGCTTTCATTAAGCCTTCTGTTACAAACAGAATTAAAATTCAAAAAGCGGCTTACATCCAAAACATGAGAGACAACTTAGAAAGTTAATCTATCATTTTTTGATTAAATACTATAACCGTTAGATTATAAATTATAAATTTGTATCTAACGGTTTTTTTATGCGCAATAATTTACAGTCACATACAGAATATCTCGAAAAAGAGAAAAAATATTCACCACTTACCGTAAAAGCGTATTATAATGATATTGTGTCGTTTCAACTCTTTTTAAATGAAAGCCACGATTCTTGTAAACTAGAAGAAGTAAATTATCCGTTAATTAGAAGTTGGATTGTGTGTTTGTCAGATTCTGAAATAGCACCTTCTTCCATTAATCGGAAAATGGCGTCTTTAAAATCGTTTTACAAATTTCTTTTAAAAACCAAACAAATAGAAATTAATCCTTTCGTAAAACACAAATCGTTAAAAACACCAAAGCAAGTTCAAATTCCTTTTTCAGAAAAAGAAATCAATCTATTATTCGAAACGCAATTTTTGGAGACAGATTTTGATAGTGTTCGAAATAGGTTGGTGGTGGAATTATTATATTCAACTGGAATGCGTCGCGCAGAATTAATAAACTTAGAATTAAATGCTGTTGATTTTTACGGAAAAACAATTAAGGTTTTAGGGAAACGAAATAAAGAAAGGATTCTTCCATTGTTACCATTAACTTTAGAAATTGTTACCTTATATTTAATAAAAAGAAAAGAACTTCAAATAATTGTTAACAATGAAAAGTTAATATTGTCTAAAAAAGGAAATAAAATAAGTGAAACGTTTGTATATCGATTAATAAATGATTACTTTAGTACTGTATCTGAAAAGGTAAAAAAAAGCCCTCACGTTCTTAGGCATTCGTTTGCAACACATTTGTTAAATAACGGTGCAGATTTAAATTCAGTTAAAGAGTTGCTTGGTCATGCGAGTTTGTCATCCACTCAGATTTATACGCATAGTAGTTTGTCAGAGTTAAAGAAAGTGTACAATAATGCGCATCCGAGGAACAAATAAGTAATGTTTAATTTAATACCAATTATTATTATGAAAGTTAATGTTCACGCGGTTAATTTTAATATCGACAAAAAATTAGTTGATTTTATAGATGAGAGAATGACTAAATTAGAAAAATATTACGATAAAGTAGTTTCTTCTGATGCTTTTTTAAAGGTTGAGAATATAAGTGAAAAAGAAAATAAAATTGTAGAATTAAAAGTATTAGTTCCAGGCGATGATTTTATTGTAAAAAAGCAAAGTAAAACTTTTGAAGAAGCGGCGGATTTAGCTGTGGAATCTTTAGAACGTTTGTTGGTAAAAAGAAAAGAAAAGCTAAGAGCACATAGTTAATTGAAAAAAAAGATTTAAAAAAGTTTTGATTAATAAATAAATTACATACATTTGCAGTCCGTTAGAAATAGCGGACTTTTTCTATATATAGAAATGCCGGTGTAGCTCAGCTGGCTAGAGCAGCTGATTTGTAATCAGCAGGTCGTGGGTTCGAGTCCCTCCACTGGCTCTTTGAAATTTTTGGAATACTATTTATGCAATAAAATGTTTAAATAGAAAGGGGAGATACTCAAGCGGCCAACGAGGGCAGACTGTAAATCTGCTGTGAAAACTTCGCAGGTTCGAATCCTGCTCTCCCCACAATTTTTTTAATGATTTATTTGGAAATGACTTTCAGGTAAATGGTTTGAAAAATAGGTTAAAAGAGAATTGAAAACAAGTTTAGGTTTGTTTTTGACTTCTGAACTCACAACAGCCGGTGTAGCTCAGGGGTAGAGTGCTTCCTTGGTAAGGAAGAGGTCTCGGGTTCAATTCCCGACATTGGCTCAAAGTAGAATTAATTTTTGAACACTAATAATAATAACTAAGATTAAATTTTAAAATCATGGCAAAGGAAACATTCGACCGTTCGAAGCCCCATTTAAATATTGGTACTATCGGTCACGTAGATCACGGTAAAACTACATTAACTGCAGCAATTACAAAAGTATTGTCAGATGCTGGTTTATGTGAAGGTAAGTCATTTGATCAAATTGATAATGCACCGGAAGAAAAAGAAAGAGGTATTACAATTAATACGTCGCACGTTGAGTATGCAACTGCTAATCGTCATTACGCTCACGTTGACTGTCCAGGTCACGCGGATTACGTAAAGAACATGGTTACTGGTGCTGCGCAAATGGATGGTGCTATCTTGGTAGTTGCTGCTACAGATGGTCCAATGCCACAAACTCGTGAGCATATCCTTTTAGGTCGTCAAGTTGGTGTGCCTAGAATGGTTGTATTCATGAACAAAGTGGATATGGTTGATGATGCTGAATTGTTAGAATTAGTTGAAATGGAAATCAGAGATTTATTATCTTTCTATCAATATGATGGTGATAATGGTCCAGTTATCCAAGGTTCTGCATTAGGAGGATTAAACGGTGATCCAAAATGGGTTGCTACTATTATGGAATTAATGGATGCGGTTGACTCTTGGATTGAATTACCAGTTCGTGACGTTGAAAAACCATTCTTAATGCCAGTTGAGGATTCATTTACAATTACTGGTCGTGGAACTGTTGCTACAGGTCGTATCGAAACAGGTATTGCAAACACTGGAGATCCAGTTGAAATCATCGGTATGGGAGCTGAAAAATTAACTTCTACTATTACTGGAGTTGAGATGTTCCGTAAAATCTTAGATAGAGGTGAAGCTGGAGATAACGTAGGTTTATTGTTAAGAGGTATTGATAAAGCTGATATCAAAAGAGGTATGGTTATTATTAAGCCAGGTTCAGTAAAACCACACGCTAAATTCAAAGCAGAGGTTTATATCTTGAAAAAAGAAGAAGGTGGACGTCATACTCCATTCCATAATAACTACCGTCCTCAGTTTTATGTACGTACAACTGACGTAACAGGTACTATTATGTTACCAGAAGGAAGAGAAATGGTAATGCCAGGTGATAACTTAACTATTGATGTTGAATTATTATCTCCAATTGCATTATCTATCGGTTTACGTTTCGCTATCCGTGAAGGTGGTAGAACAGTAGGTGCTGGACAGGTAACTGAAATTTTAGACTAATTATAAGTCAATAATAAATTAAAATCAGTACTGAGAAGTCAGTACTGGTTTTTAACAAACGGGCGTAGTACAAGGGCTAGTATAGTGGTCTCCAAAACCATTGATGGGGGTTCGAATCCCTCCGCCCGTGCAAAATAAAGTAAATATCATGTTAAAATATTTCTCTGAAGCATTCGAAGAATTAAAATCAAACGTAACTTGGCCTGCTTGGGCTGAAGTTCAAAAATATACTATTATTGTTGCTTTGTTTTCAGTAATATTTGCTTTAGCAACTTGGGGTGTTGATTTAACTTTCACTAAAGTGTTAAACGGATTCTTTAATTTGTTAAAAGGTTAATACAAAATGGCTGATAATAACGTAAAGAAGTGGTATGTCGTAAGAGCAGTAAGTGGACAGGAAAACAAGATTAAAGCTTATATTGAGCAAGAAGTTAATCGTGTTGGAATGGGTGATTACATTTCTCAAGTACTTGTGCCTACAGAAAAAGTTGTTTCAATTAAAGACGGTAAAAAAATATCTAAAGATAAAGTATATTTTCCTGGCTATGTAATGGTTGAAGCAAACTTAACAGGTGAAATACCTCACATTATTAAATCGATTACAGGTGTAATTGGCTTTTTAGGTGAAACTAAAGGTGGTGAACCAGTTCCATTAAGAATGGCAGAAGTAAATAGAATGTTAGGAAGAGTTGATGAGTTATCTGTAACAACAGAAAATGTTAACATTCCTTATTCAATTGACGAAACAGTTAAAGTTATTGATGGTCCTTTCAATGGTTTCAATGGAACTATTGAGAAAATAAATGAAGAAAAGCGTAAACTTGAAGTAATGGTTAAAATTTTCGGTAGAAAAACACCATTAGAATTGAGTTTTACGCAAGTTGAAAAAGTATAATTTTTGTTACATATATATAAACCCGCATTAATCGCTTCCAATGATTAATGTAAAATTTTAAAAAATGGCTAAAGAAGTTAGTAAAGTAGTTAAACTACAAGTTAAGGGAGGTGCTGCGAACCCGTCGCCACCGGTTGGACCTGCTTTGGGAGCTGCTGGGGTTAACATCATGGAGTTCTGTAAGCAATTTAATGCTAGAACACAAGATAAACCTGGCAAAATATGTCCAGTACAAATAACTGTATATAAAGACAAGTCTTTTGACTTTGTTGTAAAAACTCCACCTGCTGCAGTTCAATTAATGGATGCTGCAAAATTAAAGTCTGGTTCAGGAGAACCTAATCGTAAAAAAGTAGCTAACGTTACTTGGGATCAGATTAAGGTAATCGCTGAAGATAAAATGGCAGATTTAAATGCATTCACAATGGAAGCTGCAATGAGTATGATTGCTGGAACAGCTAGATCTATGGGTATAACTGTAACTGGAGATTCTCCTCTAAAATAAGAGATATGGCAAAATTGACAAAAAAGCAAAAAGAAGCTGCTGCAAAAATTGAAAAGAATAAATTATATTCTTTAAAAGATGCATCAGTATTAATCAAACAAATTGCTTCTGCAAAGTTTGATGAATCAGTTGATATCTCTGTTAGACTTGGAGTAGATCCAAGAAAAGCAAATCAAATGGTAAGAGGTGTGGTTGCATTACCACATGGTACAGGTAAAGATGTAAGAGTTTTAGCTCTTGTTACTCCAGATAAAGAAGCGGAAGCTAAAGCAGCAGGTGCAGACCACGTTGGTTTAGATGACTACCTTCAAAAAATCAAAGATGGTTGGACAGATATTGATGTAATCATCACTATGCCAGCTGTTATGGGTAAATTAGGTCCATTAGGACGTGTTTTAGGACCAAGAGGTTTAATGCCAAACCCTAAAACAGGTACTGTAACTATGGATGTTGCTAAAGCAATTCAAGAAGTTAAAGCTGGTAAAATTGACTTTAAAGTTGATAAAACTGGTATCGTTCATGCAGGAATAGGAAGAGTGTCTTTTGATGCTGATAAAATCTATGAAAATGCACACGAAATTGTTCAAACATTAATCAAATTAAAACCAACTGCGGCGAAAGGTACTTACATTAAGTCTATTCACTTAACAAGTACTATGAGTCCTGCTATCGCTTTAGATCCTAAAGCAGTATAATTGGTAGTTAAATATATTTAGTATGACTAGAGAAGAAAAATCAATTGCTATTGAAAATTTAACTGCACAGTTAGCAGATGTGAATGTTGTATATTTAGCAGACGTATCTGGACTTGATGCAGGGACTACTTCAGACTTAAGAAGAGCTTGTTTTAAAGCGGGAATCAAATTAGAAGTTGTAAAAAATACTTTATTAGCAAAAGCTATGGAAGTATCTGCAAACGACTACGGAGATTTACCAACTACTTTAAAAGGAAATACTTCTATAATGATCGCAGATACAGCTAATGGACCTGCAAAAATCATTAAAGAATTCCGTAAAAAAGGTAAAAAACCTCTTTTAAAAGGAGCATATATTAATCAAGAAGTTTACATTGGTGACGAACTTTTAGATAGCTTAGTAGCTATTAAATCTAGAGAAGAAGTTATCGGTGAAATCATCGGATTATTACAATCTCCAGCTAAACGTATACTTTCAGCTTTATTAAACAACGCTGAAACTAAAGGTGAAGCTGCAGAATAACAAAACAAAACGCACTTAATAAATTACATATTTTAAACACATTAAAGATAGAAAAAATGGCAGATTTAAAAAATTTCGCAGAACAATTAGTTAACTTAACAGTAAAAGAAGTTAATGAATTAGCAACTATATTAAAAGACGAGTACGGTATCGAACCAGCAGCTGCAGCAGTAGTTATGCAAGCAGGTGGTGGAGATGCAGGTGCTGCAGCTGAACAAACTGAATTTACAGTTGTATTAAAAGAAGCTGGTGCTTCTAAATTAGGAGTTGTAAAAGCGGTTAAAGAATTAACTGGTTTAGGTCTTAAAGAAGCAAAAGATTTAGTAGATTCTGCTCCAACAAATGTTAAAGAAGGAGTTTCTAAAGATGAGGCTGAAGGTCTTAAGAAAGCTTTAGAAGAAGCTGGAGCTGTTGTTGAGTTAAAATAATCTCACCCAGTTTATAATACAGGTTTAGGTCTTGGAAGTCATTTCCACGACCTAAACCATTTTTCGTATAATAAAATTTTATATTTTATTTCGAAAAATGTTTTTTTAAATCAATACGAAGAAAAAAATTAATTGTAAAATTATTTTAAAGATGTATTGGTTGTAAAAAGAAAGTATAAATTATTTTAAATGTTGTGTTAAACACAAAAATTACTTTTTTTTAATCAAAATATTGTCCATTGATGATTGCTAATCAAACAGAAAGAATCAATTTTGCCTCGACAAAAAACATACCGAATTATCCAGATTTTCTAGATATTCAGGTAAAGTCATTTCAAGATTTTTTTCAATTAGAAACTAAATCAGACGAAAGAGGTAACGAAGGTCTTTATAATACCTTCATGGAAAATTTTCCGATAACTGATACTAGAAATCAATTCGTTCTTGAATTCCTAGATTATTTTATTGACCCACCAAGATATACTATCGAAGAATGTATTGATAGAGGTTTAACATACAGTGTTCCTCTTAAAGCGCGTTTAAAGTTATATTGTACAGATCCTGAGCACGAGGATTTTGAAACTATCGTGCAAGATGTATATTTAGGAACAATCCCATACATGGCACCAAGCGGAACTTTCGTTATCAATGGAGCTGAGCGTGTTGTTGTTTCGCAATTGCATAGATCACCAGGGGTTTTCTTTGGTCAATCTTTCCACGCAAATGGAACTAAATTATATTCTGCCAGAGTAATTCCTTTTAAAGGTTCTTGGATAGAATTTGCAACAGATATCAATAATGTAATGTATGCATACATTGATAGAAAGAAAAAATTACCAGTTACTACTCTTTTCCGTGCGATTGGTTTCGAAAGAGACAAGGATATCCTTGAAATTTTCGACCTTGCTGAAGAAATTAAAGTTTCTAAAACTGGAATAAAAAAATACATCGGTAGAAGACTTGCCGCACGTGTTCTTAACACTTGGCATGAAGATTTCGTAGATGAAGATACTGGCGAAGTTGTTTCTATCGAACGTAATGAAATTATTTTAGATCGTGATACTATCTTAGATAAAGATAATGTTGAGGAAATCATTGATGCGGATGTAAAAGTAATTTTATTACACAAAGAGGATGCTAATCAAGCAGATTTTGCTATCATCCACAACACATTGCAGAAAGACCCTACTAACTCTGAAAAAGAAGCAGTAGAGCATATATATAGACAATTACGTAATGCCGAACCGCCTGATGAAGAAACGGCTCGTGGTATTATCGACAAATTATTCTTCTCTGATCAACGTTACAACTTAGGTGATGTAGGTCGTTACAGAATGAATAAAAAGTTATGCTTAGATATTCCAATGGATAAACAAGTTTTAACTAAAGAAGATATCATTACAATTGTAAAATACTTAATTGAATTAATTAATTCAAAAGCAGAGATTGATGATATTGACCACTTATCTAACCGTCGTGTTAGAACTGTAGGGGAACAATTATCAGCTCAATTCGGTGTTGGTTTAGCTCGTATGGCTCGTACTATTCGTGAAAGAATGAATGTACGTGATAACGAAGTCTTTACTCCGATCGATTTGATTAACGCGAAAACGTTATCATCTGTAATTAATTCGTTCTTTGGTACAAACCAGTTATCTCAGTTCATGGATCAAACGAATCCATTAGCAGAGATTACTCACAAACGTCGTTTATCAGCACTTGGACCTGGAGGTTTATCTAGAGAAAGAGCAGGTTTCGAGGTTCGTGACGTTCACTATACGCACTACGGACGTTTATGTCCTATTGAAACTCCTGAGGGTCCAAACATTGGTTTGATTTCGTCACTTGGAGTATATGCTAAAGTAAACGGAATGGGATTCATCGAAACACCTTACCGTAAGGTAACTGATGGTGTAGTTGATTTAGTTTCAACTCCAGTTTATTTAAGCGCTGAAGAAGAAGAAGGAAAAATGATTGCGCAAGCAAACATTGAAATGGATGAAAACGGTAAAATTCTTGCTGATAATGTAATTGCTCGTGAAGAGGGAGATTTCCCAGTTGTTTCACCATCTGTAGTTCATTACACAGACGTTGCGCCAAATCAAATTGCTTCTATTTCAGCTTCATTAATTCCTTTCTTAGAGCATGATGATGCAAATAGAGCCTTGATGGGTTCTAACATGATGCGTCAGGCTGTACCTTTATTAAGACCAGAAGCACCAATTGTTGGTACTGGTTTAGAAAGACAAGTTGCGTCTGATTCTCGTGTCCTTATTAATGCAGAAGGTTCTGGAGTGGTAACTTATGTTGATGCTGATAAAGTAACAATTAAGTACGATAGAACAGAAGAACAAAGAATGGTAAGTTTTGAAGAAGATGAAAAAACTTATAATTTAATTAAATTCAGAAAAACGAATCAAAGTACAACGATCAACTTAAAACCTATTGTAAGAAAAGGAACTAGAGTGGAAAAAGGTCAAGTACTTTGTGAAGGATATGCAACGCAAAACGGAGAGTTAGCTTTAGGTAGAAACCTACAAGTTGCCTTCATGCCTTGGAAAGGGTATAACTTCGAGGATGCAATTGTAATTTCTGAAAAAGTTGTTAGAGACGATATTTTCACTTCTATCCACGTTGATGATTATTCATTAGAAGTTAGAGATACTAAATTAGGTAACGAAGAGTTAACTAACGATATTCCTAACGTTTCTGAAGAAGCAACGAAAGATTTAGATGAAAATGGAATGATAAGAATTGGAGCTGAAGTTAAACCTGGTGATATCCTTATCGGAAAAATTACACCAAAAGGGGAATCAGATCCAACTCCAGAAGAAAAATTATTACGTGCTATCTTTGGTGATAAAGCAGGTGATGTAAAAGATGCTTCATTAAAAGCTTCTCCATCATTACACGGTGTAGTTTTAGACAAAAAATTATTTGCTAAAGCCGTTAAAGATAAACGTAAGCGTTCTAAAGATAAAGAAGATTTAGACAAACTTGAAATGGAATTCGAAGTAAGGTTCGTTGAACTTAAAGACAAGTTAATCGATAAATTATTCTTAATCGTAGACGGAAAAACATCTCAAGGTGTAATCAATGATTTAGGTGAAGAAGTATTACCAAAAGGTAAAAAATTCACTAAAAAAATGTTACAATCAGTTGACGATTTTGCTCACTTAACAAAAGGACAATGGACAACAGACGAACATACAAATTCATTAATTAACGATTTAGTACACAACTATAAAATCAAATTAAACGATTTACAAGGTGTATTAAGAAGAGAGAAATTTACAATTTCTGTAGGTGATGAATTACCAGCTGGAATTTTAAAATTAGCTAAAGTTTATATCGCTAAGAAACGTAAGTTGAAAGTAGGGGATAAAATGGCAGGACGTCACGGTAACAAAGGTATTGTTGCTAAGATTGTTCGTCAGGAAGATATGCCTTTCTTAGAAGACGGAACGCCAGTAGATATCGTATTAAATCCATTAGGAGTACCTTCTCGTATGAACATTGGACAGATTTATGAAACCGTATTAGGTTGGGCAGGTTTAAAAACTGGTAAAAAGTTTGCAACTCCTATCTTTGATGGTGCTTCATTAGATCAAATTAACGGGTATACTGACGAAGCTGGAATTCCAAGATTCGGTCATACTTACTTATACGATGGTGGAACAGGTGAACGTTTCCATCAACCAGCAACTGTAGGTGTAATTTACATGCTTAAGTTAGGACATATGGTTGATGATAAAATGCACGCTCGTTCAATCGGACCATACTCTTTAATTACGCAACAACCTTTAGGAGGTAAAGCGCAATTTGGAGGGCAACGTTTTGGAGAGATGGAGGTTTGGGCACTTGAAGCATACGGTGCATCAAGTACTTTAAGAGAAATCTTGACAGTTAAATCAGATGATGTAAACGGTAGAGCGAAAACTTACGAAGCAATCGTAAAAGGTGAAACTATGCCAGAACCAGGATTACCTGAATCATTCAATGTATTAATGCATGAATTAAAAGGTCTTGGTTTAGATATCAGATTAGAAGAATAAATAAATAGAATTTATCAATGTAGAGACGTTTTTTAACGTTCTCTACTTTGGTATTTTAAAGAGTTTTTAGGATTTAGCCCCGTAATCCGTTCCGATTTTTTATAGAAATCTAATTTCTATAATTAGCACTTCAATATCGAGATTGAAGTTTAGAGAAGTAATCCGAGGGTCGTAGTTTTATAATAAGTATAAAACTAAAATCAATTTTAAATTGCACATAAATCAATAGTAAAAACTATGATGAATAATAGAAATAATAAAGACAAAAGTACTGGAGTTAAAAGATTTAACAGAATAACAATTGGTTTGGCTTCGCCAGAATCAATGTTAGGTGAATCTAGAGGTGAGGTTTTAAAACCAGAAACAATCAACTACCGTACACACAAACCAGAAAGAGATGGTCTTTTCTGTGAACGAATTTTCGGACCAGTTAAAGATTTCGAATGTGCTTGTGGAAAATATAAAAGAATTCGCTACAAAGGAATCGTTTGTGACCGATGTGGAGTTGAAGTTACGGAGAAAAAAGTACGTAGAGATAGAGTAGGACACATCAACCTTGTTGTGCCAATTGCTCATATCTGGTATTTCCGTTCTCTTCCAAATAAAATTGGTTACGTTTTAGGATTACCTTCTAAGAAATTAGACATGATTATCTACTACGAAAGATATGTAGTTATTCAAGCTGGTATTGCTAAAGGTCCAGAAGGTGAAAGTTTAAGTAGACTAGACTTCTTAACAGAAGAAGAATACTTAAATATTGTGGATACTTTACCAATGGAAAATCAATATTTAGATGATTCAGATCCTAATAAATTTATCGCCAAAATGGGTGCTGAATGTATTATGGATTTATTAGCACGTACAGATTTAGATGCTTTATCTTATGATTTACGTCACAAAGCTAATAACGAAACGTCTAAACAAAGAAAAACTGAAGCATTAAAAAGATTGAACGTTGTTGAATCTTTCCGTGAAGCAAATAAAAACAGAGAAAACCGTCCAGAATGGATGATTTTAAAAGTAATCCCGGTTATTCCACCAGAATTACGTCCTCTTGTGCCTTTAGATGGTGGTCGTTTCGCAACTTCAGATTTAAATGATTTATACAGAAGAGTAATCATCCGTAACAATCGTTTAAAAAGATTAGTGGAAATTAAAGCGCCGGAAGTAATCTTACGTAATGAAAAACGTATGTTACAAGAAGCGGTTGATTCACTTTTTGACAATACAAGAAAAGCTTCTGCTGTTAAAACAGAATCAAACAGACCATTAAAATCTTTATCAGATTCATTAAAAGGAAAACAAGGTCGTTTCCGTCAAAACTTATTAGGAAAACGTGTGGATTATTCTGCTCGTTCAGTAATTGTTGTTGGACCAGAAATGAAATTGTTCGAATGTGGTCTTCCAAAAGATATGGCTGCTGAATTGTACAAACCATTCGTTATTCGTAAATTAATCGAAAGAGGAATTGTTAAAACAGTTAAGTCGGCTAAGAAAATTATCGACAAAAAAGAACCAGTAGTATGGGATATCTTAGAAAATGTTATCAAAGGACATCCAGTATTACTTAACCGTGCTCCTACACTTCACCGTTTAGGTATCCAAGCTTTCCAACCAAAGTTAATTGAAGGAAAAGCAATCCAGTTACACCCATTAGTATGTACGGCTTTCAACGCCGATTTCGATGGTGACCAGATGGCAGTTCACTTACCTTTAGGTCCAGAAGCAATTTTGGAAGCACAATTATTAATGTTAGCGTCTCACAATATCTTGAATCCTGCGAATGGTGCACCAATTACGGTACCTTCTCAAGACATGGTATTAGGTCTTTACTATATGACCAAAGAACGTTTAACAACTCCAGAAATGGAAATTATTGGAGAAGGTTTAACTTTCTATTCTGCTGAAGAGTGTAATATCGCTTTAAATGAAGGAAGAGTTGAATTAAATGCTCGTGTTAAAATTAGAGCAAAAGACTTTAATGAAAACGGAGAATTAGTATATCAAATTATCCAAACTACAGCAGGTAGAGTATTATTTAATGAAGTAGTACCTGAAGCTGCAGGATATATAAATGAAGTTTTAACTAAGAAAAATCTTCGTGATATTATTGGTAAAATTTTAGCTGTAACTAGTGTACCTGTAACTGCTGCTTTCTTAGATGATATGAAAGATATGGGTTACAAATTCGCTTTCAAAGGTGGATTGTCATTCAGTTTAGGTGATATTAGAATTCCAGAACAAAAAACGCAATTAATTGCTGATGCTCGTGTACAAGTAGAAGGTATTTCTGCTAACTACAACATGGGACTTATCACAAATAACGAGCGTTACAATCAGGTAATTGATATTTGGACTTCTGCCAATGCACAATTAACAGAATTAGCGATGAAAAATATCCGTGAAGACCAACAAGGTTTCAACTCGGTATATATGATGCTTGACTCTGGTGCAAGGGGTTCTAAAGAACAAATTCGTCAGTTAACTGGTATGCGTGGATTAATGGCTAAGCCGAAAAAATCAACTGCAGGTGGTGGTGAAATTATTGAAAACCCGATTCTTTCTAACTTTAAGGAAGGTTTATCGATTTTAGAATACTTCATTTCTACTCACGGTGCGCGTAAAGGATTAGCGGATACGGCTCTTAAAACTGCCGATGCAGGATATTTAACAAGAAGGTTACATGATGTATCTCAAGATGTTATTATTAATTCTGTAGACTGTGGAACATTAAGAGGTGTAGAAGTTTCTGCATTAAAGAAAAACGAAGAAATTGTTGAAACTTTAGGAGAAAGAATTTTAGGACGTGTAGCATTGCAAGATGTTGTAAATCCATTCAACTCTGAAGTTTTAGTTCAAGCTGGAGAACATATTACTGAAGCAATTGTAAAAGCTATTGACGCTTCACCAATTGAAAAAGTAGAAGTTCGTTCACCATTAACTTGTGAAGCTAAAAAAGGAATCTGTACTAAATGTTACGGAAGAAACTTAGCAACAGGTAAAATGGCACAAAGAGGTGAAGCTGTCGGTGTAATTGCCGCACAGTCAATTGGAGAGCCAGGAACACAGTTAACACTTCGTACTTTCCACGTTGGAGGGGTTGCCGGAGGTATTTCTGAAGAAGCTGGTATTTCTGCACGTTTTGCTGGAAAATTAGAAATTGAAGATTTAAAAACAGTTAAAGGAGAAGATGGTGAAGGTAATACTGCTGATATCGTAATTTCTCGTTCTACTGAATTAAAATTAGTTGATGTTAATACAGGTATTTTATTAAGTACACATAATATTCCTTACGGTTCTACAATTTCTGTAAAAGATGGAGATGTAGTTGAAAAAGGAGCAACAATCTGTAAGTGGGATCCTTATAATGGTGTAATTGTATCTGAATTTACAGGTAAAATTGCTTATGAAGATTTAGAACAAGGTCAATCATTCATGGTTGAAATTGATGAGCAAACAGGTTTCCAAGAGAAAGTAATTTCTGAAGGACGTAACAAAAAATTAATTCCAACTTTACATATTTATGGTAAAGATGGTGAGTTAATTAGATCATACAATTTACCTGTAGGTGCTCACCTTATGGTAGATGATGGTGAGAAAATTAAAGCAGGAAAAATTCTTGTGAAAATTCCTCGTCGTTCATCTAAAGCAAGTGATATTACTGGAGGTTTACCAAGAATTACCGAGTTGTTAGAAGCTCGTAATCCTTCAAACCCTGCAGTGGTTACTGAAATTGATGGTGTAGTTACTTTCGGAAAAGTGAAAAGAGGTAACCGTGAGTTATCAATTGAATCTAAATTCGGAGATGTTAAGAAATATTTAGTGAAGCTTTCAGCTCAAATCTTAGTTCAAGAAAATGACTTCGTAAGAGCAGGAACTCCATTATCAGACGGAGCAATTACTCCAGAAGATATCTTAAGAATTCAAGGACCATCTGCTGTTCAACAATACTTAGTAAACGAAATTCAAGAAGTTTACCGTTTACAAGGAGTAAAAATCAATGACAAACACTTCGAAGTTGTGATTCGTCAAATGATGAGAAAAGTAAGAATCCAAGATCCAGGAGATACCTTATTCTTAGAAGATCAATTAGCACATACTTCAGACTTTATTCTAGAAAACGATAAGTTATACGGAATGAAGGTTGTAGAAGAAGCTGGAGATTCTGCGAACTTAAAACCAGGACAAATTATTTCTCCAAGAGACTTAAGAGATGAAAATTCATTGTTAAAACGTGAAGATAAAAACTTAGTTTCTGCAAGAGATGTAATTACTGCGACTGCAACACCTGTATTACAAGGTATTACAAGAGCATCGTTACAGACTAAATCATTCATTTCTGCGGCATCGTTCCAGGAAACTACTAAAGTATTAAACGAAGCAGCTGTTGCTGGTAAAATCGATACATTAGAAGGATTGAAAGAAAATGTAATTGTGGGTCACAGAATTCCTGCTGGAACAGGTATGAGAGATTATGATAATATTCTTGTAGGTTCTAAAGAAGAATACAGTGAATTAATGGCTGGAAAAGAAGAATTCAGCTACTAATATTCAAATCACATAATAAGTATAAAAACCTAACAGATTTTTTCTGTTAGGTTTTTTTTTAATCAAAATTATACTTAATCTTGTAGTATAGTTAACAACATGATATGGGTTTGTAAAACTTATATGTTTAAAATCAAATAATTAATTGAGGATGAGATTGCTTCGTTCCTCGTAAAGACATAAAAATGGAAAATAACAACCAAGAAGGTCAAATCAATATCGAATTAGACGAAAAAATTGCGGAAGGAACCTATTCTAATTTAGCGATTATCAATCATTCTAATACAGAATTTGTAGTAGATTTTATTTCGTTAATGCCAGGTGTACCAAAAGCCAAAGTGAAATCAAGAATTATCTTAACGCCACAACACGCGAAAAGATTATTAAAAGCTTTAAGTGAAAATATTCACCGTTTTGAAAGTGCACACGGACAAATTAAAGAAGAAGAACATCCACCAATTCCATTAAATTTCGGACCAACTGGACAAGCGTAATTACTATGAATAAAGTTTTCTTACTTTTTGTTTTATCTTTCACATTTGCCAATTCTCAAACTGAAAAAGATACTGTTGTAAATAAAGTAAATATAGATTCATTGGTGAATAAAATCAAATATGAAGAAATATATGAAGGAATAAATTCAAAGAGTAAAAGGCAATTTTTAGGGAAGGAAATTCCTTTTTTTATAGTTAAAGATATCAATGGGTTTGAATTTGATAGTTCTAAAACAAAAAGATTAGTGTTTTATAATTTTTGGTTTTCGGGTTGTGTTCCTTGTGTTTTGGAAACAGATATGCTTAATAATTTGCAAAATAAATTTAAAGATCAAGTTGATTTTGTTTCCGTAACCTTTGATTCGAAAGAAAGCGTGGTTAACTTTATAAAAAAACATCCTTTTAATTTCAGACACTTATCTGTTAGTAAGGAGTTTTTAAGTAATTTAGATATTAACGGAGGTTATCCAACTTCTGTATTGGTTTTTGATGGAAAAATTATAAAATATAGACTTGGTGGACCAAGTGATTTGGAAACGTTAACTTCAAAGCTTGGTTTGTTTGGTACATATTATAAATTTAGAAGTGCTATAGAGCAAGCTTTGGCAACTTTTAAATAATTGAAAACATCTTGCTAATAAAAAACTTCATGATTTATCAGTAAAAGTTTATAAATTTGAAGGTGATTGCATTTTTTGTGTAATCACCTTTTTTATTATGATACATTTAGAAAAAATAAATAAAAACCAATTGCCAATTATCAAGGATTTAGCTTATGCAATTTGGCCATCTACTTACGGTGAAATACTATCTAGCGAGCAATTAAATTATATGTTAGATAATTTTTATTCGATTGAAAATTTAGAAAATCAAATGAATAATGATCAAATTTTTGAATTGTTATTAGATGATAATAAAGTAGTTGGATTTGTTGCCTACGAATTCAATTGCAATGGAGCAGGATTACTAAAAATTCATAAAATTTATTTGTTACCAGAAACTCAAGGTAAAGGTTTTGGGAAATTTATGATTGATGAAGTAATTAAAATAGCCAAAAACAACCAGCAAAAAGGGGTGTTTTTAAATGTAAATAAATACAATAAAGCCAAATTATTTTACGAAAAACTTGGTTTTACAGCTACTAAAGATGAAGTAATAGATATAGGAAACAATTACATTATGGATGATTATGTAATGGAATTGAGGTTTTAATTTAAAATAAAGTAATGAAGTTTAAAATTGTTGTAGTAAGTGTGTTGTTGTTTTTATTTTCTTGTAAAAGTAATTACACGCGTATTGGTAATAAAAACGCAAATTATATACCATACTATTTAAAAGTTTATGAAGCAGATAGTTTGTTTTTAGTTAACGATTATGAAGGGAGTTATAAGATATTGCATAAATTATTTAAAAAATATGAGCCTATAAATATACAAGGATACTATGAGTATGGAAATTATTTAGCTTCTTCAGTGATGATTGGTAAAACTAATAACCTTAATAATAAAATTAAAAAAAGTTATACTGATTTTGGTGGAATACCAATTTGTCATTATGATTCTTCTAAATTTAATGATACAATTTTACGTTATTCGAAGTTCTCAAAAGATGAATTAAAAGGTTTTAAACAAATTTATTTAAACAAATTAAATTTAGAATTAAGACACAAAATCGAAAGGATGATTAATGAAGACCAAGTAGCAAGTGCAAATTTGGCTGAAGATTCAGTTTTTTTTTATCGTAAAAAGCATAAAAAGGAATTGGATGATATTTTTCTAAAATATGGTTACCCAAATTTAAAAATTATTGGTTTTGATAATTATTTTGAAAATTCCGCTGATTTGTCTCTTATCTTAATTCATCAAGATGTTTCAGATAAAGAGTTATTTCTTAAAGTGATGTTAGAGAATTTAAAGAAAGGTAATTGTATGCCCTCAGAATATGCAGCCGTTTATGACAGAAAAATTTGGACTCAAACTTCATCAAAAAAAAGTAAACAGTATTTTGGTTCTTTTATTAATATGAAAGATGGTAGTTTGAGTATACCAGTTTTAAATCCTAATAAATTAGATTCAATAAGAAAATCAATTGGATTAAAGAACAGTTGTACCTATGATTGGTGGAGAAATAATAAAATGCAAGAGGAATAACTAATTAGAACAAATTTCTAATGAAAACGGATTTGCGTTAGTGGTTGTAGCGGCATCTCCCGATTTTTCATCGGGAATATAGCGGAAGACACGACCCATAGGGGAACGCCCAAAAATTACCTATTTCTCTTATCGTAGTTTCTGCTTCCGTAATTGGTTTTCTTATCACGTAAAATACTCGCATCTTCGGTTTTACTTGAAGGTTCGATAAGTGTATTTAATTCAATAATTTCTTTTTCCGTTAACGGACGGTATTTTCCAACAGGAACATCTAAAGTAATGTTGATAATTCGGATTCTTTTTAAAGTAGTAACTTCGTAATCTAAATATTCGCACATACGACGAATTTGTCGGTTCAAACCTTGTGTTAAAACAATTTTAAACACAAACTGACTCATTTTTTCAACGGTACATTTTTTAGTAATCGTATCTAAAATAGGTAAACCATTACTCATTTGCTTAATGAAAACGTCTGTAATAGGTTTGTCAACGGTAACAATATATTCTTTTTCGTGATTGTTTCTGGCGCGTAAAATTTTGTTTACAATATCACCATCATTAGTCATGAAAATCAATCCTTCACTGGCTTTATCCAATCTTCCAATTGGGAAAACGCGTTCTGGATAATTGATATAATCCACAATATTGTCTGGAATACTCAAGTTAGTCGTACATTCAATTCCAGCTGGTTTGTGGAATGATAAATAAATAGGTTTTTTATTCGCATTAGTCACTAATTCGCCATTGACACGAACTTCATCACCAGGTGCGACTTTCGTACCCAATTCCGGAGATTGACCGTTAATCGTAATTCTTCCTTCTTCTAATAATCGGTCGGCTTCTCTACGAGAACAAAATCCTGATTCTGATAAATATTTATTGATGCGTACTAATTGCTCTTCCATTTGGCAAAGATATAGGAATTTATTAAGTTTACTAAAAAAAATCATGAGGCTTTTGTTGTCTACTTATTTTCTACTTCTCTTTTTTTGTTCTACAGCGCAGAATGAAGTGCAAAACACGCTTTTAAAATCCGATAATCATTCAACTGTAATGGTTTATTTAAAAGAAAATGCAGGTATTAGTAATGAATTTCAAGTTTTTCTAAATCAGAATAACGCCAATTTAAAAAGAGCCATTTCTATTTCAGATGATAAAATTAATTTTTTGTCTAAAGAAGCGATTCGTATTTCAAATAGCGATTATTATGTTCAGAAATTAAAAAGAATTTATACTGTCGAATTTACTGTTCAACCGAATGATTTTGCCGCTTTTATCGAAAAAATGAAATCATTTTCAGATGTAGAATATGGTTATGAAATGAATACTATTCCAGTTAAACCTCCAACAGACATTGCTCCAACAACTTCAAATTTTGAAGCAAATCAAACTTATTTAGGAGCAGATCCGGGAATTAACATGCAATATGCTTGGGATTTAGGTTTGTCTGGAACAGGAATTAAAGTAAGAGATATCGAATATGGTTGTAACTTCAATCATGAAGAACTTAATTCTGTAAATGTGTCAATTGCTCCTGGAATGACCATAAGCACTTCAGCTACATCTTCATATACCGAACATGGAACTTCTGTTTTTGGAGTTGTTATGGCGGATAAAGGAATTTATGGTGTTTCTGGGTTGGCTTATGGAGCTCAAGAAATGATTTTATTTCCAGAATGGCAACAATCAGGATATGATAGAATATTTGCTGTCTCGCAAGCGATTCAAAATTCGCAATCTGGTGATGTTATTATTTATGAAATGCAGGCTTATGATGCGAGTAATAATTTGTTGCCAGCTGAATATGATTTAACTGTTTGGAACTTAACTAAAGCCGCAACAGATGCTGGAATTATAATTGTTGAAGCTGCAGCAAATGGAAGTCTAAATTTAGATAGTTCAACCTATGCTGATTATATGAGTCGAGGTAATTCTGGAGCGATATTAGTTGGTGCTGGGTCACCAAGTATAAATCATTTTAAATCAACTTTCAGTAATTACGGTTCTAGAGTTGATGTGCAAGGTTGGGGTGGGAATGTTTTTACTACTGGATTTACAGGTTCTTATATTACAATTGGTGGAGATTTAAATCAAAGTTATACCAATTTTGCGGGAACAAGTTCAGCAACTCCAATGGTGGCAAGTTGTGTGATTGTGTTACAATCGTATTATCATGGCTTAACAGGAAATTATTTATCACCCTTAGAAATGAGAAACCTATTAGTAAATACAGGTATTCCTCAAGGAAATCCAATAACTGGAAATGTTGGTCCGTTACCAAATATGCAGAGTGCTCTTAATGCAATTGATGCTATGTTAAGTGTTCAGAATTTTAATGGTTTTTCGGCAGAATTTTTCCCAAATCCATCAGAAGGAAAATTAAATTATTCGATTTCAAATGCTGGGAATTCAATATTTAGCTTTCGCTTTTCGGATGTTTTAGGAAGAGAAATAATTCAGATTGAAAAGAAGGAATCACAAGGGATATTAGATATTTCTGAATTGCCTTCTGGAATTTATTTTCTGAAAGTGAAAAGTGAAGAAAAAGAATTCGTTAAAAGAATAATTAAGAGATAAAAAAAAATCCCGACTTTCATCGGGATTCTTGATATTACATTTTGGCGAAAATTTTCTCCATTTTTTCTCTTTCTTCGTCAGCTAAAACACTGTCAACTAAAATACGTCCACTGTGCTCATCTGTTAAGATTTTCTTTCTACCAGCAATTTCCATTTGAGTTTGTGGTGGAATAGTAAAGAATGAACCAGCAGAAGCGCCACGCTCAATAGAAACTACCGCTAAACCATTGATAACACTGTTTCTAATTCTGTCGTAAGCTGCTAATAAACGCTCTTCAATTTTACCTCTAAATTCGTTAGATTTTTCAATTAAGAAATTCTCGTCTTTTTCAGTTTCAGCCATAATATCACTTAATTCCGCTTTTTTGTGCTTCAAGTGATTTTGCTTACCGTCTAATTTTTCTTTAGTTTGACCAACAATTTCTTTTTTGTTTTCTAAAGTAACTTTCATTTCTTTAATGTGCTTTTCAGCCAATTGAATTTCTAATTCTTGAAACTCAATTTCTTTAGATAAAGAATTGAATTCTCTATTGTTACGCACATTTTTTTGTTGCTCTGTATATTTTTTAATTGACGCTTTATAGTCATCAATGTTGTTCTTTTTTTCTTTTGCTTGATGATCAATAGCACTTAGATCTTCGTTTAATTTTTCTAAACGCTTAGATAATCCTGCCACTTCATCTTCTAAATCTTCCACTTCTAAAGGTAATTCACCTCTTACGTTTCTGATTTCGTCAATTTTAGAATCAATTAATTGTAAAGCATAAATTGCTCTTAACTTTTCTTCTACGCTTAGTTCTTTTGTATTTGCCATATTGTTAAAAATATTTAACGGGATTTGTATTTAATTCTGATAAAATGATTGCAAAATTAGTGATTTTTTCTTTAAGAAAGTCAACAATATAGTTTTTTGTATACCTTTCACTTTCAAAATGTCCAATATCAGCCAAAAGTAGCTTGTTTTCGGCTTCATAAAACTGATGATATTTTAAATCAGCAGTCAAAAACGCATCAGCACCAGCTGAAATAGCATTTTTTATAGCGAAACTTCCACTTCCGCCTAAAACAGCAACTTTCTTAATTTCAGTAGGTAAAAATTGACTGTGTCTAATTCCGCCACATTCCATTTTATCTTTTACAAATTGTAAAAAATCTGATTGTTTCATTGGGTTTTCTAATTCTCCAATCATTCCTAAACCAATATTTTGATGTTCGTTTTCGGTTTTATAAATTTCGTAAGCTACTTCTTCATATAAATGATTCGTAAAAAGTGCTTTTAAAATCTTATTTTGATGGTGCTTTTCAAAAGTGACTTCAATTTTAATTTCAGCTTCTTTTTGTAAAATATTTTTTTCTCCAATTACAGGATTGCTGTATTCATTACCTTTAAATGAACCAATTCCAGAAGAAATAAAACTACAATTGTCATAATTGCCAATAGTTCCTGCTCCGGCTTCAAACAAAGCTTGTTTCAGTTGATTTACGTTTTCAGGTTTCGTATAAGTTACTAATTTATGAATGAAATTTTGTTTCGGAATTAAAACTTTAGTATTAGTTAAGCCTAAAGCATCACAGAAAATTTTATTCACGCCATTTTGATGATTATCTAAAGCGGTATGAACCGAATAAATGGCAATATCATTTTTTATCGCTTTGATTACAGCTCTTTCTACATAATTTTTTCCTGTAATTTTTTTCAATCCAGAAAACAAAATAGGATGGAAGCAAACTACCAAATTGCATTTCTTCGCAATAGCTTCATCCATCACTTCTTCCAAAGCATCGTGACAAACCAAAATCCCTGTGATGTCGTTGGTGTGACTTGTTAAAAGTCCAACATTGTCAAAATCTTCCGCGTAGGCTAATGGCGCTAATTGCTCCAAATATTTCGTTATTTCAGATAATTGCATGAGTTTTTTATAATTTTATAGTTTCAAAGATAAAAAAACTTATTTTCGTGGTATGAAATTATTAAGAAAAATACTTTTTCCTATTGCAATTATATATTGGTTAGTCACTTTTGTTAGAAATTGGCTGTACGATGTGGGTTTCTTTAAAAGTAAAAGTTATGATTTACCCATAATTGCAATCGGAAATTTAAGCGCTGGTGGAACTGGAAAAACGCCACATACCGAATATTTAATCCGATTATTAAAAGACAAGTATAAAGTCGCGGTTTTAAGTCGTGGTTACAAAAGAAGTACGAAAGGTTTTGTTTTGGCGAATGAAACGATTTCTGCTCATGAATTAGGTGATGAATCGTATCAAATTCAAGCCAAATTCCCTGAAGTTTCTGTAGCGGTTTGTGAAGACAGACAAACAGGAATTGCAAATTTAATTTCGACGATAAAGCCAGATGTAATTTTATTAGACGACGCTTTTCAACACAGAAAAGTTACTGCTCAATATTATATATTATTAACAGCTTACGATGATTTGTTTTCGGACGATTATATTTTGCCTTTCGGAAATTTACGTGAAAGTGCGATTGGGAAAAAACGTGCAAATCTGGTAATTGTAACGAAATGTCCAACTGCTCTTTCTGAACAAGAACAAGAACAAGTCAAAAAGAAATTGGATGTAAATGTTCCTGTTTTCTTTACTGCAATTGATTATGATACAGAAGTTTTTGGCTCTGAAAAAGTCATGAACGTTTCGGAAGTAATTGCTAAAGAAAAAGTCATTGTGGCCGGAATTGCAAAACCTAAATATTTTATAGATTATTTAAATTCTGGAAAGGATAAAGTTATGGTTTATCCAGATCATCATCATTTTTCGGATCAAGAAATAAAAGAATTAAATAGTTTAGCTCAAGATAAAATCTTAGTGACAACGGAAAAGGATTTTGTACGTTTAAATGGGAAAATTAATTCGGACAAGTTGTTTTATTTGCCAATAAAAGTGAAGTTTTTAAATTCGGAATCAGAATTTCAAACAAATATTTCTAAAACAATTAAGCCTTAAAGTAAGAACTAATTACATTGTAAAAATGTTCTGGTGCAAAAGGTTTTGTTACCACATCGTTCATTCCGTATGAAAGTAGCATTTCTCTGTTTTCGTTTAATGAAATAGCGGTTAAAGCAATAATTGGTGTAATGTTATCAAATTTTCTAATTTCAGCGGTAGCTTCAGTTCCGTTAATTCCTGGTAAATGGACATCCATCAAAACCATATCGAATTTGTTGTTTTGCATCGCAACAATAGAATCTTCACCATTATCAATAATCGTACAAATCATACCTTTGTTTTCCACCATTTTTTTGGTAATCATTTGGTTGATTTTATTGTCTTCTACTAATAAAACGCTTTTGCCTTTTAAGTTTTCGTGAGAAATAACTTGATTTGTTTCAATGCTAGAAATGGTTTTCAAGTCCGACTTGTCAAAATCTAAATTAAAATAGAATTTTGTTCCTTTGTTGACTTTACTTTCTAAATGAATTTCACTATCTAATATTTCAATGATTTTTTTAACAATTGAAAGTCCTAAACCAGTTCCGCCATATGTTCTATTTATTTCTACAGAACCTTGAGAAAAACTATCGAAAATATTTGCAATTTTATCTTCTGGAATACCAATTCCATTATCTTGTACAACAAATTTTAAGGTGATTTTATTATCTTTTTCGTTAACAGTTTTGATTTTTAATGTAACATCACCGTTTTTAGTGAATTTGATAGAATTGTTGATTAAATTTATTAAAATTTGAGACAGTTTGGTTGGGTCACCGATTAGGTTTTCATTGCCATCTATGTCTAAATCTAATTTAAAATTGATGTTGTTTTTACTAATAAATCCACTGAAAGATTGATTAATATTATTCGCTAATTCAACCAAATTAAATTTGATTTTTTCAACATGAACGTTATTTGATTCTAATCTATTAATTTCCAAAATGTCATTAATGAAACTCAAAAGATAATTTCCTGAAAACTCTAATGATTTCAAATAGTTTAACTGACTGGTTTTTGGTTTTTCTTGCAGCAATAAATACGTAATTCCGTTTATCGCATTCAGAGGTGTTCTTAACTCGTGACTCACCGTAGATAAGAATTCTGATCTAGCTTTAGATGCGAATTCTGCTTTCTCTTTTTGTTCTGTTAATTCTTTGTTTTTCGCTTGTAAAAGCTTGTAAGTAAATGTTCTAATTTTATTGTTTTTATATAAAGAAAAACTTAATAAAGACAAAATAGCGATTAAAACAATACTCATAATGCTAATTAATCTCGAAAAACGGATCGATTTCAATTGGTCACTTTTTTCTTTTTCAAGCTTTTCAACAATTTCTAATTGATTGTCGTGTTCTTTTTTATTAATAAGTAATTCGGTATTAACTTGGCTAGAATTATTTTTAATTTCATTTAAGGTTAGGTATTCTTTTAAATAAAAATTGGATAATTTGTAGTCTTCTAATTTTTCACTAATTAAAATAAGATTGTTTAAAATTTTCTTTTTAGAAATCCCAACAGAATTGTTTTCTACTATTTCCAATGCATTTTTAGAATATTCTAGCGATTTTTGATAGTCTTCTTGGATATAATAAATCTTGCTTAACTGATAAATGGCTTCTACTTTACTTGTTTCAGCATCTTTATTAGTAGTTGCAATTTTTTTAAAAACGGTTATGGCTTCCTCTAATTTATTACTAGCTTTTAACGTTAATCCTTTTTGAAGTTCTAGTAAAGGAAAAGCTTCACTTGAGTTTATTTGGTTATAAATTGTGTACGCTTTATCGAAATACATTTTAGCAATCGTAAAGTTTCTTTTTTCTAGATACAAAGTCCCTAAAGCATAATTTATTTTAGCCACTTTAGAAGAAGAAATTTTATTAACTTCGTAGTAGTTGGAGCACTTTATTAAATTAATTATGGCATCATTGAAATTGTTGTTTTCAAGATGTAAACTACCTAAAAAGTAATAGCAGTCATAAAGTTTTTCGTAATTTTTTGTTGCTTTTGAATAATCAATAGCTTTTTGCACATATTTTATGGCGTCTTTAGAATTGTATTTTTCTTCGAAGGAATAATTGGCTAATTCTAAAAAATAATTAATGCTATCAAGCTTGTTTTTCTTACTTTGAGAAAAGGTGAAAAGGGAGAAAAAGGTAAGTAAGAATAAGAGTTTTTTCATTATTTGAATTCAAAACTTGAAATTATAAAGGCTAAAATTAATGATTATTTTTTGATAAAAAAAGTATTAAATCCACAATACGAGAGGAATAGCCGATTTCATTATCATACCAGCCTACGATTTTTACCATTTTATCTATTACTGAAGTTAATTGCGAATCGAAAACACAAGAGTTTGTATTGCCAATAATGTCAACAGAAACAATTGGGTCTTCCGTGTAAGCTAAAATGTTTTTCAGTTCCTTTTCAGAAGCATTTTTAAAAGCTAAATTGATTTCGTCAATAGAAACTTTTCGGTTTACATTAAAAGTAATATCTGTTAACGATCCATCTGGAACCGGAACACGAATTCCACAACCACCAATTTTACCTTCTAATTCAGGGAAAATTTTCGTAATGGCTTTTGCGGCACCAGTTGTTGTTGGGATAATTGATTGTGAAGCACCTCGAGCACGTCTTAAATCTTTATGTGGTTGATCATGTAAACTTTGATCGGTAGTGTAGGAGTGAACGGTTGTGATGTAAGCTTGTTCAATACCGCATAATTCTTGAATTATTTTCAGCATTGGTGCGGCATTATTAGTCGTACAACTTGCATTTGAAATAATAGTTTCTGAACCGTCTAAAATATGTTCGTTGACACCTAAAACCACTGTTTTTATTTTGTCATCTTCTGGCGGTGCAGATAAAATCACTTTTTTTGCTCCTGCTATTAGATGCAATTGTGCTGTTTCAGTAGTTTTGAATTTTCCTGTAGCTTCAATTACAAAGTCGATATTTAAACTTTTCCAAGGTAATTTTGAGATGTCACTTTCGTGGAAAAATTGAAATTTTAAATCGTCAATAATTAATGTTTCGTTTTCAGAAGAAACAGAACGCTGTAAAACACCATGAATACTGTCATATTTTACTAAATGACTCATGGTTTTTATATCCGCAATATCATTGATAGCAACAACTTCTATGTTGGGATGGTTGAGTAATAATCGGAATAAGTTTCTTCCAATTCTTCCAAAACCATTAATAGCGACACGTATTTTCAATTTTTTACTTTGTTATTTATGTTGGATTTAATTATGTCTTATGCCAAAAATTAATGAATATGTTTTTCAGCATGGTAAGAAGAACGTACTAACGGACCACTTTCTACGTGAACGAAACCTAATTCTTTACCAATTTTTTCGTATTTTTCAAATTGTTCAGGTGTGATGAATTCTTTAACAGGTAAATGTTTTTTACTAGGTTGTAAATATTGACCAATCGTAACTACATCTACTTTCGCATCTCTTAAATCGTGTAACGTCTGAATTACTTCTTCTTCCGTTTCTCCTAAACCTAACATGATTCCCGATTTTGTTCGGTTCAATCCTTGTTCTTTTAGGTATTTTAAAACGGCTAAACTTTTATCGTATTTTGCTTGAATTCGAACTTCGCGTGTTAATCTTCGTACCGTTTCAATATTATGAGAAACAACTTCTGGAGCTACTTCAATAATTTTATCTAAATGTTTTTCGCTTCCTTGAAAATCTGGAATTAACGTTTCTAAAGTAGTTTTTGGATTCATTCTTCGGATAGCTTTTACAGTTTCTGCCCAAATAATGGTTCCCATATCTTTTAAATCATCTCTATCCACACTTGTAATTACGGCATGTTTGATGTTCATAATTTTTATAGAACGCGCTACTTTTTCTGGTTCTTCCCAGTCTACATTTTCAGGACGACCTGTTTTTACGCCACAAAATCCGCAAGAACGCGTACAAATATTTCCTAAAATCATAAACGTTGCGGTTCCTTCTCCCCAACATTCACCCATGTTAGGGCAACTACCAGAAGCACAAATGGTATTTAACTTGTATTTGTCTACCAAGCCTCTAAGTTCGGTATATTTTTGTCCAACGGGTAATTTTACACGCAACCATTTCGGTTTTGGAGTAGGTGGAAATACGCTTTCTGTAGCCATAATTTTAATCTAAAATCTGATTGCAAATATACAAAACGTAATAAAACAAATCATATGTTTCGATTATATTTATCTATGGTAATATAGTAATCACTTTTCCTTATTTGTTTATGCTGACGCAATATTTATTTGGTGTGATTTCATAAAAAAACCACAAAATAAAATGTATTTTGTGGTTTTAAAATTAAGATGCAGTTGTACTATTAATCTTCTATATCTACAAGGCTAATTTGTATTGGAAGTCTTTTTTCACTTCTTACAATTTCACCGTTCACTTTTCCTGGCGTCCATTTTTTATTCATGGCTTTTAATACTCTAATAGCTTCTTTTTCTAAAGTTTTGTCTCCTTTACCAATCATTCTAATGTCGGTCATAGAACCATCTTTTTCAATAACAAAAACCAATTCTATAGATAAAACATCTTTGTTAAAAGAGTTGGGAATTTTATAGTTTTCCGCAATAAAAGTTCTGAACTTGTTAATTCCTCCAGGAAAACTTGCTTCTACGCCAAAAGTACCTTTATAGATTGTGTTTGATGAAGGAGTTTCAGTTCCAGTTGTCGGAGTTGTTATTGGTGTTTCTATTCCATTTGGATTGCCTATTGGTCCTGGATTTCCATTTTCTGTTCCGTTTGGATTAAAAGGAGTAGAGGTGTCTGGATTTTTAGGTTCTACAACAGGTTCAACTTCAGTTCTGTCCACTACAATTGGTGGGACTTTATCTGGAGTTAGATTTAACTTTGGATTATCTGTTCCTTTTTTTATGATTGGTTTTGGTTCAGGGACAATTGGCGTTAATTCTACAATTCTAACGATATCTGGTAACTTATTTGGTTGTGGAGCAATATTAGGTTTTGATTCTGGAGTTGTAAATGAAAACAATCCAATTCCAAAAGCAATAGTCCCGAAAGTAATAAGCATCGCTTTGATGGTAGTTGCATCACTTTCTTTTCTTAATTGGTAAGCACCATAAGTTTTGTTTCTGTTTTCGAAGGCAATTTCTAGCCATTCGTCATTTTGTACATTGAAATTTGACATAATATATAGTTTTTAAGGTTGATACTTACGTATAATTTAAACCTTATGAAATAATCGTGCCAAAAATTCAATGAATGAATAAATTTATTTAATTATTCTGTATAATTCATGTCGATATCATGCGTTTCTGTAATGGTTAAAGTGGCGTAAATGGCTAAAATAAATACAAGTATTCCAACAATAATAGCGCTATTAATTACGCCGGAAGTTGGTTTGAAAAAATCAAAACCAATTAACATTATGGGTAATAAGCCTCGGACCATGTTCGGAATCGTAGTTGCGGCTGTGCTTCTAATATTTGTTCCAAATTGTTCTGCGCCAACGGTAACAAACATTGCCCAATATCCAGTGCCTAGTCCAAACCAAGCACAGAAAAAATAATAGGAATTTTCTGTTTTAGCAAAACCTGAAAGTAATAAAGCTACTCCAATTATGGTGAAAAGTAACATATAAAAAATAGCTTTTTTTCTTGATTTTAAATAATGTGAAATAATTCCACTTGCAAAATCTCCTGCAGAAATTCCGATATAAGCCCACATAATCGCCTTTCCAGGAACTAGGTTTTCAATTCCCATTGCTGTAGCAAATTGATTGGCCATTAAGGCTAAAATCCCAATGCAATACCAAGTAGGTAAGCCAATTAAAATACATTTTAGATATTTAATAAAACGTTCCTTAGAATTAAAAAGCATGAAGAAATTTCCTTTTTTTACGGATGCATCGTGTTCAATATCTTTATAAATTCCAGATTCGGAAACGCTAATTCTTAAGAAAAGTAACGCTAAACCTAAAGCGCCACCAATAAAATAAGAAGTCGTCCATTCCGATGTCATTTGAACGGTTAATTGTGCGACAACAGCTCCTAATAAACCAAAACCTGCTACAATTGAAGTTCCAATAGCGCGTAAACTTTTTGGTAAAGATTCGGAAACTAAAGTAATTCCGGCACCTAATTCGCCAGCTAAACCAACTCCAGCAATAAAACGCAAAGCAGCATAAATAGTTACAATATTTTCTTGAGGAAATTGTGGTAAAAATCCGCAAGCAATATTCGCTAAAGAATACACTAAAATGGAACCGAATAATACGGAAAGTCGTCCTTTTTTATCACCTAAAATCCCCCAAAGAATTCCGCCAATCAATAAACCCGACATTTGCCAATTGATAATTGTAGTGCCCACTTCATCAGCATTTAATCCTAAAGAATTTAAACTCGGTACACGAACAATTCCGAACAGTAGTAAATCGTAAATATCTACAAAATAGCCTAAAGCAGCAATGATTACAGGAATTGAAAAAAGGTGTTTTAGTTTTTCAGAAAAAGTAAAGTTTTCCATTTGGTTTTTAAGTTTTGCCAAACCTAATGAAAATTAATTTAAATTAAAAAATATTTGAACCTCTGTTGTCTAAAAAAGTAATAAGTAAAATATTATTGTTGGATAAAGTGTAAATTACAGAATTATTGGCATCAATAGCACATTTTTTATATCCTAAGATTTTGGATTCTGGGCAAAATTGATTGAATTTTTGAATCTTGTTTAGTAAATTATCAACTTTTGTTTCAAAAACATTAATTTCTTTAATTGTCCATTTTTCAAACTAATAATCAATTACTTTTAAATATGTTTGTAGAGCTGTTTCAGACCAAATAATTTCCATTAAATCGTCTTGTTTTTTATATGATTTTTAATGATTTCTTTAGCTTCTTTATGAGTGTAAGTTTTACCTTCAGCAATATCATTTATACCTTTTTCGATAAGTTTTTTTTCGGTCACGCTTAAATCATCAGCCCAATCTTTAGATTTGTTGGTAAGAAAATCAATAAAATTATTCACCTCTTCCAATAAGTTCATTGGTAGTGCGTTTATTTTTTGATTAATTTCTGATGTTGTGATTGATTTCATAACTAAATTTCTAATGATATTGTATCCAAAGTTACAAAAAATCTATTTCTCACTAATAATTTCAGCTAATAATTTTTTAGCACGAAGAAGTTTGATTTTGATATTATTTAGCGGTTCATTCAATTGTTCTGCCATATCTTGATAGGTCATTTCTTGGAAATAACGCAGTTGAATGACTTCTTGATAAGCAGGTTTTAACTGTTTGATTTGTTGTAATAATTGCGATAAATTTTGTTCTGTAATTAATTTATCTTCTACGGTTGGTGTATCATCTAAAACTTGATTAGCTAAACTATCTTCTTCATCAGTAATTTCTAAAAATAAAGTCGATTTTTTCTTGCGAAGCATATCAATATGTACGTTTTTTGCAATCGTAATTAACCAAGTGTTGAAACCAAATTCTGGATTATACATGCTAATTTTGTCAAAAGCTTTCGCGAAAGTTTCAATTACAATATCGTCTGTGTCGGTTTCATTTTCCGTACGTTTTAGCATATAGCCGTACACTTCATTCCAATAAAAATCGAGAAGAAAAGTAAAAGCAACTTGATCTCCCAATTTTGCTTTTTGTATGTTTTTAAGTATTTTTTCTTGTTTTATTTCCAATGTACAGGTTTGAAAATCAGATTGGTAAACGCCACTCTGATTTGTGTAATTATTAAAATAAGTTCAAAAATTGGATACCAAGCAATCACGTCTTTTTCGTTTAATTTCGCAGCTCCATAACCGAAAACAATCCAGTTAAATATATATCGGAAACCTAAAACGCTTGTCACAATAATCCAGTTGTATTGGAAAGATAGCAAAATTATTGCCAAAGTAATACAAAGCACCTGTGAAATAAAATATAATGCCAATTGAAATTTGTCGAAACCTTTGTATAATTTGGCTGTTGAAACGTGTCTTCTTTTTTGATTAAACCATTCTTTGTAAGTGGTTTTTGGTTTAGAATACGTAAAACCTTCTGGGTTATAACAAATTGTTGTATTCGAAGCATTTGCGGCTTCGTTGATAAATAAATCATCATCACCAGAACGCACTCGAATATGATTAATAAATCCGTTTACATTGAAAAACTCTGATTTTTTATACGCTAAATTTCGACCAACGCCCATATACGGTTTTCCTGTTTTAGCCCAAGAAAAATATTGAATTGCCGTTAAAACCGTTTCGTATCTAATAATCTTATTTAAGAACGAACCTTTAATTTTATCATAAGCGCCATAACCTAAAACGATCGTTTTTTTAAATGAAAAATGCGAGGTCATTTCCGAAATCCAGTTTTCAGAAGTTGGACAACAATCGGCATCCGTGAATAATAAATATTCGTTTTTTGCTGCTTTAATTCCTAGAGTTAAGGCGAATTTTTTGTTTCCCCAAAACGCTTCGTTGTTTTTAACTTTTACTAATTTAATAAACGAATATTGTTTTTCATATTCTTCTAATAATTCTAAAGTATCATCATTAGAAGCATCGTCAATTAGAACCAATTCGTAATTTGGATAGTTTTGAGAAACTAAAATAGGAAGATGTTTTTGTAAATTTTCAAATTCATTTTTAGCACAAACAATTACCGAAACTGGAATGCTTTTTGGTGTGTCTTTATTTGGTTGTACAAACGAAAAACGACTAAAAACAAACGCTTGGTACACGAATTGAATGGCGAAAAAAACTAAAAATGTAATAAAAAGTATAAGTAAAATTGTTTCCATGTTCCTTTTAAAAGTTGAGCAAAGGTAGGTTTTTTTGTTTAAAGTTTAAAGTTTAAAGTTTCAGTTTTAAAGGTTTTGTGAAATCCTAAATCATACTTCGTAAATCGTAAATTATACATTATTTTTCATTTCGTTTGCAATACATTTCGCTCCTTCATCTCCTGATTTTTCTAAATGAGAAATGATGCTTTTTTTATTGTTTTCACTTTTGTTTTGAGATAATTTTTTGACAGCTTCTATCTTAGTTACAATGATATTAAATGCCAATATTCCGTTGGCTTGTCGCATTGTTTTTTCAGAAAGTGATTTTGTAGAAATTGGGTTTTCACTTTTTTTCTCGTATTTATTCACCAAATTTTCTAAATGTAAAAGCTTTTGTTCTTCATTTAGTATTTCAATTTTTCCTTCCGCATGAACCGATAGGTAATTCCAAGTTGGGACTTCTTCGTAATCATACCAAGAAGAAGAAATATATGAATGTGCACCTGAAAAAATAGCTAAAACAGCTCCGTTTTCTGCGAAATTTTCACTTTGTGGATTTAATTTAGAAATATGTCCAGATAAAACAAGTTGATTATCATTGTTTTCTTCAATAAACAATGGAATATGTGTGGCGTTTATTTTACTATTGTATTGGTTAACAAGAATAGCAAAACTGTTTTCTTCAATAAAACGTAAAATTTCACTTCGATTTTCGTTTACATAAATATCAGGTATGTACATTTTATTTCTGTTTTAAGTTTTATTTCGTAAATCGTAAATCCCAAATCGTAAATTAAATCACGTTTACTTCCGCTTCAATACTAATTCCGTATTTTTCAAAAATAGTTTTTTGGATGTTTTGCGCTACGGTCCAAATTTCGTTTCCTGTCGCGTTTCCGTAATTTACTAGAACTAACGCTTGTTTGGTGTGGATTCCAGCATCTCCGAAGCGTTTGCCTTTAAATCCAGCTTGTTCAATTAACCAACCTGCAGGCACTTTTACATGCGTTTCTGAAACGGGATAATGTGGAATTTCAGGAAAATTTGCTTTGGCTTTTTCGTAAATTTCAATCGGAACAATTGGGTTTTTAAAGAAACTTCCGCTATTTCCTAACTCTTTTGGATTCGGTAATTTGCTTTCACGAATCGCAATTACTGCTTTGCTCACCTCTTGAATCGTAGGGTTTTCAATACCCATATTTTCTAGTTCGGTATCAATCGCACCGTAAGAAGTATTTAGTTTATGATTATTTTTTGTTAGTTTGAAAACAACAGATAAAACAACATATTGGTTTTTTAATTCCGCTTTAAAAACACTTTCTCTATAGCCAAATTTACAAGCAGTTTTGTCGAAAGTGGTAATTTCTTGTGTGTCAATTTTCATCGCTTCACACGAAACAAAGGTATCTTTAATTTCCACGCCATATGCGCCAATATTCTGAATTGGAGTCGCGCCAACATTACCAGGAATTAAAGATAAATTTTCAATTCCACCATAATTATGTTGAATACAAAACAGAACAAATTCGTGCCAAACTTCACCAGCATTTCCTTTTACCCAAACAAAATCGTCGTTTTCTTCAACAACTTCAATGCCTTTGTTGTTGATATGTAACACTAAAGCGTCAATATTTTGAGTCAAAAGCATGTTACTTCCACCGCCTAAAATGAAAAGTTTTTTCTGTTGGTTTTCTTGTAAAACTTCGGCTAAATCAGGAATCGAATTGACTTCGCAAAATTCAGTTGCAAAAGCTTCAATACCAAAGGTGTTATATTTTTTTAACGCTTGTTGTTTCGTGATATTCATGTGTCTTGTTTTTAATCAAATAAATACTTGATTCTTTATATCTTTTACTTGGCTCTTTATACTTTTAACTTGGTTCTTATAAAGCTTTTCTTAAATCTTCTTCGCTAACGAATTCGTTTTTAAAGAACGTTTGTTTTCCGTTTTTAACTACAATTACAACTGGTAAACCTTGGTAACCAAGTGCATTAAATAACGATTTATTTTTGTCGGCATCAATTCTGTGAATGATTACTTTATCTGCCATTTCTTTACTCATTTTATCTAAATAAGGCGCCATTTTTTTGCAAGGTCCACACCATTCTGCGTAAAAATCAATCACAACCGTTTTGTCTGAAACCATTAGTTTATTATAGTCTTCTTGCGTCATTCCAGACCAAACTGCATTAGTTTTCGGATTCGCTTTTTCCCAAGCCATATAACCACCATCTAATTCGATAATGTTTTTAAATCCTAATTCTGCTAAATGATTTGCCGCTTTTTTACTTCTTCCGCCACTTAAACAATAGACAAAAACAGGTTTAGATTTGTCTAAATTTGCGACTTGCGTATCAAAAGAATCTCCGTTCCAATCCATGTTTTTAGCATCAGCAATTTTTCCGTTAGCATATTCGCCTGGCGTTCTTACGTCTAAAATTTGTGCGTCATCTGTTTTGGTGATAGTGGCTTTAAATTCTGAAGCATTAACACTTTTGTAATTTTGACTATTCGTGCAACTTATTGATAACGTAATAATTGCTGTTGCGATAATGGTTTTTAAGTTTTTCATTTTTCTATATATTAAATATTTTATAACTTTTATGTGTTTGTTTTATGATGTTTTCTGTTCGTTCTGGATGTGTGTCGGAAATAAAAATTTGTCCAAATATATCATCATTTACCATATTGACAATTTGTTGCACTCTAAAGGCATCTAATTTATCAAAAATATCATCAAAAAGCAAAATAGGTAAAGTTTTCGTGTGTTTTTTAATGAAATCGAATTGTGCTAATTTCAAAGCAATTAAAAACGATTTTTGTTGGCCTTGCGAGCCGAATTTCTTAACAGGGAAATCGGAAATATTAAACAAAATATCATCTTTATGAATTCCGACAGTCGTGTACTGGGTAATTCTGTCTTTTTGAAGGTTTTGGTCTAATAAATGATCTAAAGAATCGTGATGCAATTGGCTTTCGTAGGCTATAGAAACTTTCTCCGCATTTTCAGAAATAACTTCATATAATTCTTGAAAAACGGGAACGAATTTCTCTAAAAACTCTTTTCTTTTTTTGAAAATAATTTGTCCAAATTCTGATAATTGTTCGTTGTAAATACTCAAATTATCCGCGTCAAAAACCTGGTTTAAAGCAAAATATTTCAATAAAGCATTTCGCTGTTGAAGCGTTTTTTGATAATTAATCAGCGTATTCAAATAAGTAACATCAAAAGTTGAAATGACGTTATCTATAAATTTCCGTCTGGTTTCGCTACCTTCAATAATTAAATCGGAATCACTTGGAGAAATAATCACAATTGGAATTAAGCCAATATGTTCTGAAAATTTTTCGTAAATTTTACCGTTTCGTTTTAAAACTTTTTTTTGCGCTTTTTTATAACTACAAATAATTTGTTCCGTGCGGTTTTCTTTTTCAAAAACACCATCAATGACAAAAAATTCTTCACCGTGTTTGATATTTTGTGTGGAAAGCGGATTAAAATAACTTTTCCCAACCGCTAAATGGTAAATGGCATCTAAAATGGTTGTTTTTCCGATACCGTTTTTTCCCACAATAGCATTAATCTTACTTTCAAATTCAAAAGAATTCTCAGCAATATTTTTATAATTGAGTAAAGATAGTTTTTTTAAAATCACGTTTTTTTAGTAAAAAGTGGTAAAAATTCCACTTGCGAGTACAAATGTAAGCTCAAATTTTAAAAATATAAATAAAAGAACTTTTAAATTTAAATAAAAAGTATATTTTTGCACCTCTAATAAAATTTTAGTTAAATGGCAACATATAATAAAAGAGGTTATAAATCACCAAAACCTGAAGTAGAAAAAGATCCTGCATTTGATACAACTGTAGAAGAAGTTAATGTAAATGAAAGTGAAAGCACAACTGCTGGCGTTTTTAATGCATTAGATGATACGGCTAACAAAACAGAAGAATGGGTAATTAGAAACCAAAAAGCAATTTTAGGTGTAATTTTGGCTGTTGCAATTGGTACTTTAGGGTATATTATGTACAATAAATTTATTGCTACACCAAAACAAGAAGAAGCATTTAGAGATATGAATCAAGCACAAATGTATTTTCAACAAGCTGTTGATGCTACAGAAAAACAAGATTCATTATTTAAATTATCTTTAAAAGGTGGTGAAGGTAAATTAGGTTTCGAAGGAATTATTTCTGAGTATTCAGGAACTAAAGCCGCTAACTTAGCAGAATATTATGCTGGTATGGCTTATTTAAATACAAAACAGTTTGATAAATCAATTGAGCATTTAGATAATTTTTCTACAAGTGATAAAGTTTTATCTGCTTTAGCAATTGGAGCAAAAGGTGATGCAAATGCAGAATTAAACAAAAACGAAGAAGCTTTAAAGTTATATGTTGAAGCTGCTAACGTTGATGATAATGATTTTGTAACGCCAAGATTTTTATTAAAAGCAGCTAACACAGCAATTCTTTTAAATAAAAATGACGAAGCTTTAGGTTACTTAAAAACAATCAAAGAAAAATACGAAACTTCTCAAGAAGGAAGTACAGTAGATATTTTAATTGCATCATTGGAAAAATAATGGCAACTGAAAATAAAAATTTATCTCAATACGATAAAAACACAATCCCAAACGCGAAAGATTTTCGGTTTGGGATTGTTGTTTCAGAATGGAACGAGAATGTTACGGAAGGTTTGTATAATGGTGTGTTTTCAGCCTTGACTGATTGTGGTGCTTTACCAGAAAATATTGATCGTTGGAATGTACCAGGAAGTTTTGAATTAATTTTTGGTGCTCGTCAAATGCACGAAAAATTTGAATTAGACGCTGTAATTGTTATTGGTTGTGTGATTAAAGGTGAAACCATGCATTTTGAGTTTGTTTGCGAAGGCGTAACTCAAGGTATGAAAGATTTGAATTTATTGTACGATATTCCAACTATCTTTTGTGTGTTAACGGATAATACGATGCAACAATCCATCGATAGAAGCGGAGGAAAGCACGGAAATAAAGGAATTGAAGCCGCAATTGCCGCTATTAAAATGATAGAATTAAATAAGAGGTTCTAAATAACTTTCTTAATAAAAATATAAAACTCTTCATCACTGGAGAGTTTTTTTTATATTTGATAAAAAGCAATTTTATGAATAACTCTATTTGGTTTTTCGATAATATCGATGTTTTTCAAATTCTGTGTCCACATAGTTTTAAAGAATTTGCTAAAGAACATAATTTCAGTTTCTTGAAAAAAAGTGACTTTGTTTATTTCGAGGAAGATGCCGCTAACAAAGTTTTTATGATTAATCATGGAAAAGTAAAAGTTGGCTATACTACGGAAGACGGCGAGGAAATTATTACCGCTATTTTAGTGAAAGGACAAATTTTTGGAGAAAAAGCCATTTTAGGAGAAGAAAAACGAAATGAATTCGCACAAGCTTTAGAGAATGACACTTCAATTTGTGTTATAAAGTTAGATGTGATGTATGAAATGCTTCGAAGAAATAACGAATTCAGCTTGAAAATTTATAAATTTATAGGTTACCGATTTAGAAAGCTAGAACGTCGTTTGCAAATTATGCTGTTTAAAGATGCGAAAACGAGATTGTTAGAATTCATAAAAGAACTAGGAGAGGAGTATGGTTTTGTAAATGCAATTACTGGCGATAAAGTGATTAAACATCCGTATACGCAAAAAGATATTGCGGCATTAATTGGTTTATCTCGACCAACTTTAAATGTTCTCATCAACGAATTACAAAACGAAAATGTTCTGACTTTTGAAAGAAAAGAAATTGTGTTGAGAAAGTAATTTTGTTACTAACTTTTCCTAATTTCTAATTTTCGTACCACAAAAACCAGATTTAAATTTCTTAAATTTGTGGCATAACTATAAAAAAACAAAACAGATTAATGTCTGGAATTATTCAATTATTACCTGATCATGTAGCCAATCAAATTGCGGCGGGAGAAGTCGTACAACGACCAGCTTCTGTAGTAAAAGAATTGGTTGAAAACGCTGTAGATGCCAAAGCCACCGAAATAAAATTAATCGTAAAAGACGCTGGAAAAACATTGATTCAAGTCATTGATAATGGCTTAGGAATGAATGTTACCGATGCGCGTTTGTGTTTTGAACGTCATGCTACTTCCAAAATTCGTCATGCAGAAGATTTATTTGCCTTGCATACAAAAGGGTTTCGTGGGGAAGCGTTAGCATCAATTGCTGCGGTTGCTCATGTAGAATTGAAAACCAAACAAGATCAAGAAGAATTAGGGATTCATATCATCATTGAAGGCAGTAAATTAGTCACTCAAGAAGTGGCGGTTTTACCTAAAGGCACTTCGTTTTTGGTTAAAAATTTATTTTTCAATATTCCCGCACGACGCAATTTTTTAAAATCAGATAATGTCGAATTAAAACACATTATTGACGAATTTGAACGTGTAGCTTTAGCACATCCGAATATTAGTTTTACAATGATTAGCAATGGAAGTGAAGTGTTTAACTTACCAAGTTCTAATTACCGTCAACGAATTGTAAATATTTTTGGAGGAAAAACGAATGAAAAATTAGTTCCCGTTGCAGAAGAAACCGAAATCTTAAAAATTAGCGGATTTGTAGGGAAACCTGAATTTGCAAAGAAAAACAGATCGGAACAATTCTTTTTGGTGAATAACAGATTTATAAGAAGTCCGTTTTTGCATCATGCGATTATGAATGCATACGATGGTTTGCTAAGAGACAACAATCAGCCTAGTTATTTTTTATATTTAGAAGTACCACCGCATACGATTGATATTAACATTCATCCAACCAAAACTGAAGTGAAGTTTGATGATGAACAAGCGTTGTATGCGATTTTACGTTCGACTGTGAAACATAGTTTAGGAATGTTCAATGTAGCTCCAGTTCTCGATTTTGATCGTGATGCGACTTTAGATGTACCTTACGATTATAAAGATAAAACGTCATCAACACCACTTATTCAAGTCGATAGTACATTTAATCCATTCGCAACGGAAACCGAAACCAAGAAATATTCTGGTTCTTCCGTTTCCTATTCGAAAAGTACACCAGCGCAACCGCATTGGGAAAGTTTATATACCGATTTAAGACAAGATACTTTAGATGTTTCAACAACTAATTTCGAAAATGAAGTAGTTGCAAGTAAGCTTTTTGATGAAACACAAGTAGAAAGTCAGACTTTAATGTACCAATTCAATAGAAAGTATATTATTAAAAGTATGAAATCTGGCTTGTTGGTCATTCATCAAAACAGAGCGCATCAAAGAATTTTATACGAACAATTTTTGACTAATATTACGGTGCATCAAGCGTCGAGTCAGCAATTGTTATTTCCTTTAGAACTTCAATTTTCTAGAGACGAAATGATGTATTTGAAAGAAATCCAGCCCAATTTAGAAGGAATAGGTTTTGCTTTCGAGAAAATGGGATTGGATGAGGTAATTATTTCAGGTTTACCAGCTCAAATTTCAGATACAGAAGTCAATTCGATTTTGCACGATTTAATTTATAACTTACAAGAAAATCTACCAGAAGATAGCTTCTCATTAAGTGATAGTATTTCTAAATTTATGGCGAAAAGTGTGGCTGTAAAATCGGGTAAATATTTAAACACCATAGAATTAGAGAATATTGTTAATGGCTTATTTGCGTGTAAAGACCCAAATGTTTCGCCATTTAACAAATCAATATTTATAACATTAACCTCAGAAGATTTAGATAAAAGATTTTAAGTATGTTCAACAATATGACACCGGTTGTAAAGCAACTATTAATAATAAATGTGCTTGTTTTTATTTTGAGTCAAGTGATGCCTCAAAATTATGATATGTTATCCTTGTACTATTTCGAAAGTGAAAAATTTAGATTTTGGCAGCCTTTTACACATATGTTTATGCACGCTAAAATGCCAAATTTCATGCATATTTTATTCAATATGTTTGCCTTGGTCTCTTTTGGTTCAGCTTTAGAACATTATTGGGGCGGTAAAAAGTTTTTATTCTTTTACGTAGCTTGCGGATTAGGTGCAGCTATGTTACATATGGGAGTGACTTATTATGAAATTCATCACGGAATTGACACAATAACAAATGGTGTTATTTCAAGTGCTGATATTTCGCAATTATTGAAAACGGATATTATTGATGGTGATAAAATTTACTTAAAACCAATGGTTGACGCTAATTCAGAAATATTTAGTAAAATTAAAGATCCAAGTTTTGATGGCCAAGCATTTTTAGATACGGTATCTAAAGCTTACATACCTGCTGTTGGTGCTTCCGGAGCTATTTATGGTTTGTTAGTAGCATTTGCAGTTATGTTCCCAATGGCAGAATTAATGATGATGTTTATTCCTGTACCAATTAAAGCGAAGTATTTTGTGCCAATTATCGTTGGATTAGATTTATTTTCTGGCGTTACGGGTTTCTCTATTTTTTCTGGTGGAGGAGGAATTGCTCATTTCGCTCATGTTGGTGGAGCTTTAACAGGTTTTATTTTAATGATGCTTTGGCGAAAAAATAAGTTTACACATACTAGGTGGAATTAAGTTTTAGAAGAGCCAAGTAAAAAGTAAAAAGAGCCAAGTAAAAAGTGAATAGAATCAAGTAAAAAATAAACATGAATATCATAAACGAAATCAAACAACAATACAAACTTGGAGATGTGCCTCAGAAATTAATTTTTATTAATATTTTAGTATTTCTTTTAAGTATTGTTTTCTTTTTTAAGTTTCGATTTGGGATTTTTGATTATCCGACTTGGTTGGCCTTGTCCTCGGATTATAAGGAAGCTATTTGGTTTCCGTGGACTTTATTAACGTATAGTTTTTTACATTCAAGTCCGTTTCACTTGCTTTTTAACTTGATTTTTTTATACTTTATAAGTTCGTTGTTTTACACCTATTTTAATACCAGACAATTCTTAACGGTTTACTTTTTTGGTAGTGTTTTTGCAGGTTTTGTCTACTTATTATATGGTTATTTATTTAATCATGTTAGTTTAATTGTTGGTGCAAGTGGTTCTGTAATGGCGATTTTTATTGCGGTTGCAGCTTATGCTCCAAATATGACTATAAAACTTCCATTTATTGGTTTTGTAAAAATTTGGCACATTGCAGTTTTTTACATTTTTGTAGATTTATTGTATTTGTTATCCGATAATACTGGAGGTCATGTAGCTCATTTATCTGGTAGTTTAGTAGGTTTTGTTTTTGCAATTTTGATGAAAAGAGGAATTGATATAAGTGCGATTTTTATTTTTAAGAAGAAAAAAAACACTACATTTAAAAAAGTTTATAAAAATAAACCAGAAAAAAAATACCAATCGGTTCGTGTTTCTGATGTGAATTTCACGCAAAGACAAATTGATGAAATACTAGAAAAAATCAGTAAATCTGGTTATGATAGTTTAACAAAAGAAGAAAAAGAATTTCTTTTTAAAGAAAATAAATAAGCGTGTTTAAAGGATTATCTTTCATTTCTAAAACGATGTTATTTTTTAATGTAGTTCTTGCAATTACTACATTGATGGCATATCTATTGCCGTTTTTAGCACCGAAATGGTTTCCTTTTTTAAGTGTTTTGACATTGTTTTTACCTTTCTTTTTAGTCTTAAACTTGTTGTTTTTTGTATATTGGTTAATTCAACTTAAGAAATATATTTTTGTTTCAGGTTTGGTGTTGTTATTAGGAATTACATTTATCAATAAATTTTATAATTTAAAACAAACAGAATTGCCAAAATCGGATAAAGATTTTACCATTATGAGTTATAATGTGCGTTTGTTTAATAAATTCAAATGGTATCAAAAAGCCAATATTCCCGCTCAAATTTCGCAATTTGTGGAAGATAAAAATCCAGATATTTTGTGTGTTCAAGAATATTCCGATTTAGAAAAAACAAAATTTTCAAATTACAAATACCAACAAATTTTCAAAGAAGGAAAAAATATAATTGTAGGAAATGCGATTTTCTCCAAATATAAAATCATAGATAAAGGTGTGATTAATTTTCCAAATTCTACTAATAATGCGGTTTATGCTGATATTATAAAAGATAAAGATACACTTCGAATTTATAGTATGCACTTGCAGTCGATAAAAATTAGTACCGATATTGAAGATGAGGAAATTCAGAAAATGAATGAATCGAAAACCAAATATATTTTTAGAAAAATTAGCGATGCGTTTACCAAACAACAAGAGCAAGCCTTGTTGTTAAAGGCTCATTACAGCGAATGTAAGTACAAAAAAATTATTTGTGGCGATATGAATAACAGTGCATTTTCTTTTGTGTACAGAACAATTAAAGGATCGATGCAAGACACTTTTGAGACTAGCGGTTCTGGATTTGGGAAAACGTATAATTTTAAATATTATCCAGCCCGAATTGATTATATTTTTGCAGATAAAACCATTCAAGTTAAAAGTTTTGAAACCCTAAATGATTTTTATAATAGTGATCATTTTCCTTTAATTTCTAGACTGGAGATTAAGTAATTTACTCTTTTAGGCCACGAATTCTCGAATTTAAAATTTTTTGTTAAATTATTATGCATCGACAAAGTCGATAATTATTCGAATTTTAATTTTTTATAAAAAGTTACTAATTCGAAAATTCGTGGCAAAAAAAACTAAATAATCATGTTTCTATATAATATCTAAATCATATTTATTCAAAAGTCCACTTAAATTATCATTGGAGAATTTCGTTTTAACTAATTTGTTGTTTTCTGGATGGATAGAAAAATGAATAGCAGTCGTAAAATCAGTTTTTTCTAAGTTAGTATTTTCGAAAATAGATTTCGATAAATCACAAGAATCAAATTTTACGGAAGTTAAGTTGCAACTTGAAAAATCAACATCTATAATTTTGGAATTACTGAATTTCGAATTTTTTAAATTCATTTTGAAAAACGAGCAGACTTGTAACACACAAGATTCAAAAAAAACTTCAAATAGAAAATCATTACAATATTCAAATTGCATTCCTAAAAGTGTGCATTCTTGAAAAAGCACTTCTTTGAATGAAGTAGTACTAATAATTGGTGATTCGAAGTTGCAATTGATGAATTCACAATTTATAAATACACTTTTTGAAAGCGTAGTTCTACTAAAGTTACAAGAATCAAAAATACAAGTATCATATTCACCCGTTTCAAAAGATTCGGTTGAATAATTAATTTTGTCGAAAGTGGAATCGATAATTAGTTTCATAACTATAAAAAAAAACTGCTTAAAAAGCAGTTTAACTATTAATTTTCTTCGTTTGTTTTTCGTTCTTTAATCCATTCGTTCAAACGTTTACCATATTTTGATTTGGCTACTTTAGGATCTAATGTTTTATTAATCGTGTCCAATAATTTTAAATTCGCATCAGGAATTTCGGTTAAAGCGATATAAGGAGAAGCTTCAGATTTCGGATTTACTAAAGCAAAATTAGCTGTATATAAATATTTACGAATCGTTAATTTATCACGTTTGTTATTAATTTCTTCCGTAATTGAAGGGTTTTTTGTAGCGTTATTTTTGATTTCTTTTTCCAATAAATCTAAATTCTCATCATTTAAATTTGATTTTATTTTTAAGTATTTTTCATATACTTTTTGATTTTCAGAACCAGAAATTTTGGCATTCGCATAAAATCCTTGTAAAGTAGTTTCAATTTTCATTTTACCTGGTTCAGCGAAAAAGTAAATGCTATTGTCAATAGATTCAGTTGTTCCACGATCTAAAGATAAATATAGCATTTGTGGTTCTTCAATTTGAAATTTGGTTTCAAAATCAGAATCACCAGAAATAATGATACTATCAATAATTACTAAATTAGTATCTTTAAGTTGTTGAATGTATAATTTACCTTGTTTTAAACCTTCCACATTTCCTGATAATTCCACATTTCCAGTTTTGTTATCCGATTTGCTACAAGCAAAAAGTAAAACTATAGTTGCTAATGCAATAAACTTTTTCATTTATTTATGTTTCCTATTAATGAATTGCAAAGAAAATAAAAAAATCCTCAAATTAATAGTAATTTGAGGATTTTATATTTAAAAGAGTTGAAAATTAATTAGCTTTTTAACCAAGCGTTTTTAACTGTTTCTTTTGATTTGTCAGTAGCTACGAATCCTGATTTTTCTTCTTTTGGTAAGTTGATTTTACCTTTTAAAACTAGGTCTTTCCCGTCTCTATTTACGGTTACAGTAATGGCGTCACCATCTTTCCAAGTTTCACTTGACGTAATTAAATCGTAAATATTGTCTAAGTTGTATTCTTTGTTGTTAAATGCTTTTAAAACATCGTTACCTTTAATTCCTAAACTTGTCATGAAAATGTTATTACTAACATCTTCTAAAGCTTTAATTTGTTTTGTGCTTTGGTCAACCGTAATTAATGGAATTCTTCCGTCTTTTAAAAATGGATTTCCAGAAGTTGCTGTTTTTGCTTTAGTAACTCCCATTTTTGCGAAATACTCATCATAAGGAATTGGCGTTTCACCAGCCACATATTTAGTTAAGAATTCTCCAATTTGTGGATAGGTAATTCTTGTGATAGTTGCGAATAAATCTTCATCATTAAACGGTTTGTTACTACCAAATTCGTTAGATAAATCTTGCATTAAACTTAAAATCCCTCTTTGTCCGTTACTTAATTCTCTCATTTGAATATCAATACACATCGCAATTAAAGCGCCTTTTTGATACACATTTAAGTATTGGTCTTTATAAGGTTGTTGCAAAACGTTTTTACTCATTTTTGTAAAACTCATTTTGTCATTCATGTTGTTTGCTTCTTCAATTTTTCCGGCCATTCTTTTGTAGAAATCTTCTTCAGAAATTAATCCTTGATTCACTTGGAATAAGTTAGCGAAATATTCTGTAATTCCTTCATACATCCATAAATGTTCAGACATTTGAGGTTTGTTGAAATCGAAATAATGAATTTCTCTTGAGTGCACACTTAAAGGTGTTACAATATGGAAAAATTCGTGAGAAATAACATCTTTTAATTGTTCTTTTAACGCTTCTAAAGGCATCATTTCTGGCATTACCATAGTGGTAGAAGTCATGTGTTCTAATGCGCCAAAACCTTTAGCGTCTTTAGCTTTCATGTCTGATAAATACAATAAAACTGTATATTTTTTGTTGGCATTAAATTTTCCTAGGAATTTTTTTTGCGCACGCATAAATTTTTCTGTTTCCTCCGTTAAATCAGCCGCTTTAAATTTGCCTGTTGGCGAATAAACACTAATTACAATGTCCATTCCTTCTACATTAAACTGCGTATAATCTGGTTTAGAATACATCATTGGATGATCCACCAATTCTGCATATCTTGTAGCATTGTAAACGTCAATTTCATTACTTGGATTGGTATCTACTAAAGAAGTTGCTCCCCATAAAGTTGCTGGGTGTTTTACTTCAACGGTATATGGAATTTCAGATTTCCCTTCAAAATAACCTACGAAACCATGAGTGTTTAACATGAAGTTTTCTCCTGCTTTGATATTAGTACCAGCTGGTGAGAAAATATCTTCGCTTTCGCCAAAACCTGCTCCACCTTCTGTATCGTATGTGTCATTTACATTATACGTTACTTTGGCTAATTTTGTTGCGTCATAAATCGTATATGAATTTTCATCCATTTTTGCAATTTTCAATGGATTTCCTTTGGCATCAAATGCTTTTACATTTTCTACAAATCTACCGTAGTTGTCTTCAGAATAGGTTCCTGGAACAATTTTAGGAATGTTGAAAGTGGTAGTTTCAGTGGTTATAGTTGGATTTGTAATTGTAACTTTTACTTTATCGTCGATTACATTTACCAAATCGATACTTACGGCAACATTGTTTTTTGTTGTATTTGTTGCAGAAGTAACGTTTGAAGTTTTACAACTCATTAAGAAAATTGCGCAACTTAGTGTGATTAATACTTTTTTCATTTTGACTTTTATATTTCGATTGATTATTGAACTAATTAGTGTGTCGTTATTTGAAATTGTTACAAAAAAAGTCCCGAAAATATTTTCGGGACTTTTTTAATCTAATTTATTTTTAAAATAGTATTTACTATCTAAGTCGTCAATGTCATCTTCTAGGCTATTTGGTTTAAACGTTTTTGGCTTTGGTTTTCCTGCAGCAGCTTTCTTTTTCCAAAGTTCAAAATTGTCTTTGGAAAGTTTTTTGCGCATAATTTCGGTAACTTCACTTTCCGTTAGGCCAAATTCTTCTTTGATTACTTCAAAAGGTTTTTTTTCCTCTTGAGCCATGCTGATTACGCGTTCTGTTTCTTCGTAACTTAGTTCAATCTTTTTACTTTTTCTCATTAGTGAAAAGCATAATTTATGGGTTATAATTTTTTAATATCAATTGATGGACCAATATTAATAAAAAAATATATTTTGTAGCAAAAAAATGTGTGTTTTTTTAAATAATTTTTCGAAAAGTCAGATTAATCCTAGAGTTTTTAGATTTTGATGCTTTCGGAATTTGATGTTTATAATGAATTTGAGCTCCTTTTTTCATGACTAATAAACTTCCATGTTGTAAAGTTATAGATTGTTTAGCCTCTTTATTTGTGTTATGTTTGATTTGAAAAACGCGTTCTTCACCTAAACTTAATGAAGCAATTATAGGATCTCGACCTAATTCTTTTTCATTATCTGCGTGCCAACCATTACTATCTTTTTCGTTCCGATATAAATTAAGTAACACAGTTGTGAAATTTTCATTTATAGTGTTTTCAATTTTCTCTTTAATGAAGGTCAAAGTACTGTTAAACGGATGTGGATGCATCACAATGTTAGAATAACCATAAGATTTTCCCTCGTTTCCATACAAAGAAGTTAGTCGTGGTTGCAAAATTTTCTTACCGAAAATGGTAATTTCATCATGTTGCCAAGGTGTTTCGTTTAGTAAAATTTCGAAAAATAAATCAGCTTTTTCTTTGGAGAAAAAATTCGGATAATAAATAAACTCGGCATCGGGTAAATTCAAATGTATGGGTTCTTCGTGAAATAAATTAAACATAAAAAAAGCGATGAAAGTTTCACCGCTAATTTATTTATTATTTGTTAGATTATGATTTATCTTGAAGTAAATTTTTATAAATAAAACCTGCAACAATCGCTCCTAAAATAGGTGCTGCCCAAAATAACCATACTTGTGAAAGTGGTTCTCCGCCAGTAAATACTGCTTGAGATAAAGAACGCGCTGGGTTTACAGAAGTATTAGTAATCGGAATACTAATTAAATGAATTAAGGTTAAGCCTAATCCAATGGCAATTCCAGCGAATTTTCCATTAGCCAATTTGTCTGTCGCGCCTAAAATGATCAATAAGAAAAATAGAGTAAGTACAAATTCAGCTGTAAAAGCAGCCGTCATGGAATAACCTTGAGGTGAAAAAGCATCAAAACCATTCGAAGCAAACGCACCAGCCTTAGTGTTATCAATTGCAAAACCATCTTTTCCAGATAAAATAAAGAATAAAGTTCCTGCAGCTGCAATAGCACCTACACATTGTGAAAGGATATATGGTAAAATGTCTTTGGCTTCAAATCTTCCGCCAGCCCATAATCCTAAAGTCACAGCTGGATTAAAATGGCCACCAGAAATATGACCAACAGCATAAGCCATGGTTAAAACTGTCAATCCAAATGCCAATGAAACACCTGCGAAACCAATGCCTAAATCGGGAATTCCGGCTGCAAATAAGGCGCTACCGCAACCTCCAAAAACAAGCCAATACGTTCCGAAAAATTCTGCTAATAATTTTCTCATAGTTAATAAGTTTAATTTTACAAAAATGTAAAATGGTTAGTAGTACTAAAATACTTAAAAAATAACCAGAATTAATTCTTTAATAGTAAACTTATTAACAAGAAAAATTAGATTTTCTTTTTAGAAAAGTTAATGTTCATGATTACAATGGCCAATATAATTAACAAAATACCAAACCATTGCCAGATTACAACTTCCTCTTTTAAAATTAAATAAGCCATCATTACTGAAACAGGTAATTCTAATGAAGCAACAATGCTTCCTAATCCTAATCCTGTTTTTGGGAATCCAGCATTTAGTAACATTGGTGGAATTATAGTTCCGAAAAGCGCTAAAAATAAGCCGTAATTTTTGAAAATTTCAAAATTTAAATTTCCAACTTGAGTAAATGCTGAAAATGCAAACACAATAACAGCACCACCTAAAAGCATATATAAACTTCTTTGTGCAGAGGAAATTCCTAATGCGACTTTGTTAGCTGTAAACATAGTTGTAGTGAAAGAAGCTGCGGCTAAAATTCCCCAGAAAATTCCTCTCCAATCTAATTTGATATTGAATTCGTATAATTTAGTGGCTAAGAAAGTACCAAAAAGCACAATAATTACTGAAACTATTTTTTGTGTAGAAGGTAATTTTTTATCTAAAAACCATTCTAATAAAACACCCATCCAAACCGTTTGCATTAATAAAACAATTGCAATAGAAACATCAACATATCGTACACATAAATAGTAAAATACACTTGTCATTCCTAATGAAGTACCAGCAATCATTAATTGAGTAATGTTTTTCGTACTGGCTTGAATTGCTTTTTCTTTGTTGTTGAATTTCTGGAATAAATTAATGATTAACACACCAATTATTCCATATATAAACTGTGATGATGTTACTTCAGCTGTTGTAAACCCATCTTTATAAGCCAATTTTACAAAAGTAGCTAACATTCCGTAGCTCGTTGCACCTAAGGCAACTAAAAAAACTCCTTTTAATATATCATTTCTCATCTTTCTCATTTTTTAAAAAGCCGACAAAGATATGATATTAAATGTTTTTTACATACTCAATATGTTCATAATAAAATAAATTAGTTATTTTTGTTTGTTCCTTAATACTTATTTGATATCATGTCAAAATCTAAAATAGAATCTAAAATAAATGAATTGTTAGCTTTAGCTCATGAAGTTAGAATTAATAATTTATCTAAAAGTATTGAACTTGGGGAACAAGCCTTACAAATAAGTAGACAAGAAAACCTTATAGCTTTAGTAGCTAAATGTTTAAGCCAGCTTTCTTTATACAGCATGATAACTGGTAAAATTGAAAAATCCACATCCTATTCAAATGAAGCGTTAATTTATTTCGAGTCTTTAGGTGATGAAATGGGAATTGCAAATGTAAAATATACCATTGCAGGGGTACATTATAAAACAAATAACTACCATTTAGGATTAATTTATTTTGTAGATGCCTTAAAAATTTATAAAAAATACGATGATTTTTTTAATCAATCTAGAGCAGAAAAATCTATTGGAACCATCTATGAGTATATTGGAGATGATGTTAATGCCTATAGCTTTTACAAAAGAGCCATAAAAAACGCAAAATTAATTAATGATAAGAACTTAGAATCAAATGTTTATAATAATTTATCAGGATTATTATTAAAAGCTAAAAGATTTAAGTTTGCTATGGATTTAATTGAAAAATCAATAGCACTTAAAATTGAATCAAATGATATAAGAGGTTCCGCTTTTGCATATTATGGAAAGGGTAAGGTGTATTTAAAATTGGACGATTTTGATAAAGCTTTTTATTACTTAACCCTAGCATTAGATATTCATGAAAAAATGGGAGATGTCATGGGGATTTCAATGGTTTGTAATAAATTAGGACAACTTTATTATAATTATAATGATTTTGACAAAGCACTTTTTTATGCAAATAAAGGATTGAGAATTGCAAAGTTTCAGAACATTACAATGATAAATATTAAGTTGTATAAATTGTTTTATCTTGTTAATAAAAAACTGAATAATTCCGCTTTAGCTTTAGAATATTTAGAACTTTTTGATGAAGAAAAGGCAGGCGTGTTAAATTCTCAAACTATAAATGTTATTGAAAATTATGACTTGCTTTTAAAAATGAAAAAATTAGAGCAAGATGCCCAGTTGGAGAAAGAACGTCAAGAAATTTTAAATAAAAAAAATGAAGACGAATTAAATGCCATGCGTTCTCGTCAGGATTTTTTATCTGTAATGAGCCATGAAATTAGAACGCCATTAAATGCCATAACAACTATTATTCCTTTATTAAACGAACAAGTTTCCGAAGAAGGCCAATCCTTAATTGAAAATTTAAAATTTGCTTCAAATAATTTAATTAATATAGTTAATGATGTTTTAAATTTTTCAAAATTAGATTCTGATAAAGAAAAATTATTATTTACGCCTGTTTCTATTCCAAAAACAACTGCCAATATTGTAAATATTTATAATAAAGTTGCTGTAGATAAAGGAATCTCCTTGTTACTGAATATTGATGTTGAGTTAAAAACTAATTATCTTTTAGACGAAACAAAATATACACAAGTACTGAATAATTTAATTAGTAATGCTATTAAATTTACAGATAGAGGTAGTGTGAAATTAAATATATCGAAAATTAAATCAGATGAAAAATTTGATTACCTTTTATTTGAAATTATTGATACAGGAGAAGGTATTAAACGGGGAAATTTGAAAGAAATATTTGTTAGTTTTTCACAAATTAAACCAGTTTTAACTAGAAAGCAAGGTGGTACGGGATTAGGTTTAGCTATTGTAAAAAAAATATTAGAATTATTAAATAGTGAAATTAAGGTGAAGAGTAAAATTGGTATGGGATCTACTTTTTACTTCAAATTAAAATTAGAAAGAACGGAGTTAATAATACCAAGCTCAGAGCAAGATTTTACTAAACTAATTAACAAAGAAGTGTTGTTAGTTGAAGATACAGCTATAAATGCCATGTTAATGAAAAAATTATTGCAAAAATGGGGCGTTTTAGTAGATCATGTAGAAAACGGAAAACTTGCAGTTGATGCTGTTAAGTTAAAAAAATATGATATTATTTTAATGGACATTCATATGCCCGAAATGAATGGATATGAAGCAACTAAAATAATAAAAACAACTGAAAATCTGAATGCTAAAACACCAATATTAGCCTTAACTGCAGATACTTTAACGGAAGCTGAACAAGATAATATTACCTATTTTAATGGGGTTCTTTGGAAACCTTTTGAAATTGATAAACTTTATAATGCCTTAAATAGAGAATTAATTTAGATTAAAATAATCCGGCCATTTTTTTGTTTTTTATACCGATTTGTGTTGGATTAAAATTAAGTTTAGATTCTAAAATTGAAGCATAAACACTTCTGAAATCTATTTCATGTTTTAAATCGCCATTATCTAAATCTGATAAATTTGGATTTTTACCTAAAACCTGGCCTTTGTTATTTCCACCAATTATAAACATAGGAGCTGCTGTTCCGTGATCTGTTCCGTTTCCGTTGTCTTTAACGCGTCTACCAAATTCTGAAAACACAACTATTGTTACATTTTGTAATACGTTGGCTTGTTTCAAATCAGAATAAAAACTAAAAACCGCATCATTTAATTCCGTTAATTTATTTTTATGAATAGCTAACTGGTTGTCGTGTGTGTCAAATCCATTCAAAGAAGTATAATATACTTTTGAGTTTAAATTTCCTTTTACTAATCTAGCAATCCATTCTAAATTTTTCCCTAAACCTGTTTTTGGATAAGTAATTTCTGATTTAGAATTTACCAAAGCTTTTTGAATTTCTGTCGCACCTTCAGATACGGAATTAGCAATTTTTCGAACAAAATCTAACTGCGGATTATTAGAAAGTTTTACGGTTTCTGTTTCTGCATTTGATTTGAATTTATTTGGATCTTTTACGGTAATGAAGTTCGGTTCTATTCCTTTTAAAGCCAAATTATCGATACTGTCTAAATTAATTCCTGCAATTGGATTGTGTTCTTTGCATTGTAAATCTAAATACCTTCCTAGCCAACCTTCATTCATATATTTGTTGGAATCTGAAGCCGTTTGCCAAATTTCCTGACTTCTAAAATGCGAACGATTCGGTTCAGGATAACCTACATTTTGAATGACAGATAAATGGCCGTTTTGTTGCATAGTAGCAAAGTCTTTCAAGGCTGGATGAAACGCCATTCCTTTGTATTTCCCAATAACACTATCTTTAGATATCGCTACTTTCGGTCGTAATGCATAATACAAATCATTATCAAATGGAATGAACGTATTTAAACCATCATTTCCTCCATTTAATTGAATAAAAACCACACATTGTTCACCAGTAAGTATTGAATTACTAGTTCCATACGCGTGTAAAAATTCAGGTAACACCAACAAACCGCCAGTGAAAGTTCCTGTTAACGATAAAAAATTTCTTCTGTTCATAGTCGTTAAATTAGTTGGTATTCTGGAGTTTTTGTAATGTAATTGAACAAACGTAAAACGGCTTTTTCTGCATTTTCATTCGACGCATCAAAATCGTATTTTAAGACTTGTTCCATATCTTTTTGTAGTTCTTCATTATTTTGGAATACCAATCGTTCTGTTAATTCGGAAATAATTTGTTTGTTGCTTCCTTTTTTAAAATCGATTCCCACTTTTATAGTTTTAATCATTTCTGAAGTGGCAATGTCATTTCCTCTTAGTACTTTTCGGTTTAGCATTCTTCCGTTACATAAAAAATCGGAGGCATTATGTCGTTGTAAAAATAATTGTGAAGTTAGCCAGTTATTGCCGCCATCCCAACCTTTTACATTGGGCTGATTGAATAAATCCATGCCTTGTTGCGTCAAAAATAACGCTAAAACTTCTGTATTGATTTCGGTTATTTTCAATTCATTAATCAATTGTAAAATATACACTAATGGATCTTTAATTTTACTTCCAGCAGTTTCTTTTGGATATTCTTCTGTGAAAATTTTCAGTAATAAAGGTTCTATTTCAAAATTCACTTTTCGGAAATAATCGCCATAATAAATTACTAGTTCTTCTTTCGGATTGTCGTAAATGAACCATTTTAGTATTTTTTTGGTAATTAAATACGGAATGGCTTTCTGTTCGAAAATAATATCGACTAAATCGTCCACTTTAAATTTACCAGTTTTCCCCAAATAAGTAATCGTATCGTTGTCTTCAAAAAATCTTCTGTATTGTGCTTCAGTTTCTCCTAATCCTAAACCGGCTAAAGCTTTGGCGCCATTTTTAATATCGTTTTCTGTGTAATTTCCAATTCCTAAAGTGAAAAGTTCCAATAATTCCCGACTTAAATTTTCATTGATTTTGTCTTTACGATTATCAACATTGTCTAAATAGCGAACCATGGCATTGGTTTTCAGAATTTTCTTGATTAATTCTTTATAATTTCCGAAAGCATTTTCTCTAAGGATTTGATTGTGTTGATATACCCAATAATTCACTTTTACTTTCTGAACCGTAGAAACAAAATGATTGTGCCAAAAACAAGTCATTTTTTCTCTTAATGGAAATTCGGAATCTATCATTTTATCTAACCACCAAGCTTTCATTTCTAAACTAGAAAGAAATTGTTTCTTTACAAGTTGTTTCTGTTCTTCAGAAGTGGCACCTTTTATTTGTTGTCTAATTTCTTTTAATTCAGCTAATGATTTTGGATCATCTTGCAAAAAGGAAGGCGTATTTTTTTCAAAAGAAGCTTTGATAGAATTTTTTATAAATACTTCAATTCCGCTTTTTTCTAATTGAAGCGCTTCTTTTCCAGAAAAGCCTAATCGTAACGACCAAAGATTTGAATTTCGCATAAGTTTCAGAATTTATATAAATTAGACACGAAAAACAGGTGAAGGTTTAATCAAGATTCAATTTTCTTCCATTAAGTCTTTTAAATGAAAACGTAAGGCATTTACCGAAATGCTAATTTCCCAAAATGAAATACCTAATGAAATAAGTAACGATAATAAACTCACTCCAAAAACATAAATCCCAAATGTTTCATAGTTTAAGAAAAGTAAAAACATGGCAAAAACAGAAAGGAATAAACACATTACGCCAAAAAGTTGCATTAAACGTATAAGTGTAATTCGTTGGTTTAAGTTTTTTATTTCTATTAAGATAGACTTGTTGTGATCTTGGTCGTAGTTTTTCTTTAAACTTCTCACAATTTGTGCAATGGTTAAAAACCGATTGGTGTAGGCTAATAAAATTAAAGAAGTAGCAGAGAATAATAGGGCAGGAGTTTCAATAGATAGATTCATTTGAAGAGAATTTAGTCGTGTAGAATTACAATGTTTAAAGATACTTATTTTAACTGATACTTTCTTGTAACTTTTTTAAGAAACTTAGTACTAACAATGTGAATCGTATGTCGGTTTTTATTTAAAATTTATGAAAAAATTAGTTCAAGGTTTCTTATTCTCATTGTGTTTGGCCTCTATTGTACAAGCACAAGATACCACAAAAGTAAAAAAAGAAGAAGCTCCAATTGAAAATCAGATTGAAGAAGTAAAAATCGTCAAACAAAAAAAAGCGATTGAACAAAAACCTGACCGAACTATTTTTAATATCGCCGATCAACCTCATTTAAATTCAGGAACTTTGATGGAAACCATCAAGCAATTGCCAGGTTTAATTGCGTCTGATGTTGCCGGAATGATGTATCAAGGAAAACAGTTAGAAGTCTATTTAGATGGTCGTCCCTTAAATATTTCAAGTAACGAATTGAATTCTTTTTTAGAAGGAATGCCTGCCAATTCTGTAGAGCGAATTGAAGTAATCACGCAGCCTGGAGCCGAATTTCCAGCGACTTCTGGTGGTGCGATTCTGAATATTATCACCAATAAAAATGCAAAAAAATATCTAAGTGCCACTTATACCAGCAGTTCTGCATTTAATACTTACGATAAAACAAGATATAGAACTTACAACAGTGTGTTGTTAAATGCGAAAAACAAATACTTTGGTTGGCAATTAAATTTCGGACAAAATTATAGAGAAAATGCGCTTTGGACAGCGTTTTTAAACACCAATAATAAGGATATTTTATCCAAAACGGAAAGTGATAGAATTAATAGAAGTCAGTATTTAAAATCAGGTTTAACTTTTGATATTAATAAAAAAGACAGATTATTATTAAATTACGATGTCAATTATGCAAATAACAATAGTGAAACGGAAGGTTTTGGATTAGGATTCACCACTTTAGACAAAGGAAAATCACACAATACCAGACAAGATGCAACCATAACTTATCAAAAAAGATTTGATGATAAAAGTCAAAAATTGGATTTTGTATTCAATTATAACAACAATAAAAACGATTTTAATTTATTCTCGAATGTTTTAGGAAATACCGTTTTAGACAACTATTCCAATCAAAATTATTATAACGGAAAGTTCGATTATTCCCAAGGATTAAAAATCTTAGATGAAGGAAAAGTGAGTTTTGGTGCTTTGTACGAGAAATTACTTTTTGAAGCTAGAAACTTTAATACTACAAATTTAGAATACGAAAGAGTAACTGCTGCCACTTATTTAGAATTACAAGCTAAGTACAATAAGTTCGATTTTATTTTAGGTTCACGAGCGGAAAATTATGAAATTGGAGGTAAAACACCAACTGCAGATTTAATACCATTCGAACAATTTAGATGGTTTCCGAACGCAACGGTTCAGTATAATATAACGCCACAGATTTTCTTTAATATGAATTATAATAAGAAAATTACCTTGCCGTCAACTTCGGCTTTAAATCCAAACAATACCACATATCAAAATCAAAATATCAGCACTGTTGGTAATCCAAATTTACAACCAACCATATTTAATAATTTTGAAGTCAAACTAAGCGCCTTTGATTACGCATATCTTGGTTATAGTTTAAGTAGTTCAAAAAATCAAGTCGTTCAGCAAGTGAGTTTGAATGGTAACTTGGTAGAAAACAGTAGTTTTAATGTTTCGGAAGTTAAAATTCATAATTTTACTTTTGCTTTTCCATTACCATATATGCTTTTTTCAAAGGGATTGAAAGAAACTATGAAATTTGATGTGAATCCAGACACACTTAATTTTATTTATTTTTATACCGGTTATCAATTGCATCAAATTCCGAATTTAGACACGAAAGGTTTTTGGAATTTCAACTTAATGTCGCAAATTTTATTGCCTAATAAGATAAAGTTTGTAACGGAGTTTGGACTGATTACTTCAGGTGGAAATTATTTCTATTTTGTGGCAGATAAGCCTTTTAATAACTTTGTAGATGTGACTTTTAGCAAGAAATTCTTAAAAGATCAATTGACAGTTTCGATATTTGGAGATGATATTTTTAATATGAACAGAAGTTATTTCCGACCAATTAATGAACCTTTGTTGTCTTACAGTAAAAATGACACACGTAGATTTGGATTCACCATTAACTACAAATTGCCAACAAAAAATAAAGCAGCAAAAGTAGATCAAAACATGCTAAAAGATGAGAAAAAAGAAGAAGGCGGAACTGTAATAGGGAATTAAAAGAAAGCCATTTGTTGCAATAACAAATGGCTTTTTTAAATATAAATAACTAATTTTTATAAATTCACATTATAAGTTTCACCGTTTGGATTATGAAAATAAGTCGCTAAATTATCACAGTTATTGTTTCCATAATCTAAAACACCATCTAAAACAGTTCCTTGTAAATTCAATTTACCTTGAGAAATGTAATTACAAGCATATTTTTTGATTAAAGGTTCCACAATCGTAGACGTTAAAGTAGAACCGTTTGGTCTGTTTACAATATGTGTACCTGAAATGACTTCGTAAATATTGTCACCTAATAATAGAGTAGAAACACCAGCAGTTTGTTTGACAGTTCTTGTCCCAGAATGTGTAAATACGGCTCCGTTTGGTAAAGTAATTTTTCCATTCGTCAAAGTTCCTGTCCATTGAGGAATAGCAACATTTGTAGTTTCATTCGTATAAACAACTGTTCCTTCAATTTTTCTTAAATTCACATAATAATTACTTCTTTCAATGGTCATTGTTGAGCCATTATTCATCACATAACCAGAAAGTGTAATGGTTAATATCCCTGAACGAGTAATGCCATTTTGTGTACAACCAATTCCGAAATCTACCGTAAAAATTTTAGGAAAAACACCAGGTGTTGTATTGTTTATGGTTACTGTGGCACAAGCAGGAACAACGCTAGCTTCATTTGTAGTTTTGCTAGAATAACTTGAATTGTTACTTGCGATATCAATTCCTGAGTTAAAATCTAATTCACTTGTGAAATCTGCTGTCATATTTGCACCAACCATTTCACTGTCAACATTTTCAGTTGATTTATCATCTTCTTTCGTACAAGAAATAAAAGAGACAAGAACTAATGCGAAAACATACATTTTTAAGTTTTTCATAGTGTTGGTTTTAAAGGGTTTAGTGATAAGACAAGTAAAATCAGAAAAGGTTTAATCGGAAAATGATTTTTAATAAATGAAACCAGATTTTTTTTAAGATTTCCAATTCTCTTTAGTTATTGTATAAGTTATGTGTGTTCTTCCGTTTTCTTCATTTAAGAAGGTTTCTGTATGTAAAGCGCCGAGTTTTTCAACCGCTTTTTGCGAACGAAAATTGGTGTCTCCAACATGGAAAATAATTTTCTCAACAAATTGAAAAGCATAATTAATCATCAAATTTTTTAAAGCACGATTATAAGGTGTTGCCCAATATTTTCTGGAGATAAAAGTATAGCCAATTGCGACTGAACTTTCAGTTTCTTTAAATTCATAATAACGAGATGTTCCAATAGTGTTTCCTGTTTTAACATCTACAAATTTGAAAGCACTTTTTGAGGCTATAGCCGTTTTAAAAAATGCTTGAAAAACCTCTTTTTTGTATCTTTCTTTTTCAGGATGTTGTTCCCAAAGTAATTTGTCTGAAGCGATGGTAAATAAATCATCAAAATCAGATTCTTTTAAAGGAACAATTTGAACAATTTCGTTTGTTAATATGGGTTGAAGATGCATTTATCTCGATTTTATATTTTTCTCGCAAAGAGAAATGATTTCAATAATTCTGTTTTCTCTTGTTGCTGTTCTTTTGGCTTGATTTAGCCAATATAAATAACTTTTTCGATAACTTTTACTGAAGTTAGAATAGTTTTCAAATGCGATTTCATTTTTGTTGAATTCCATTTGCAAATCTTCTGGAATTTCTAAATTTTCAACAGAATCTAAACTTTCCCAAGAACCATTTTGTTTGGCAATTTCAATTTTTTTTAAGCCTTTTTCGTGCATTAAATTGTTAGCGATTAAGTCTTCGATATAATCTTTATTGACTTTACTCCAAACGCTTTTGTCTTTTCTAGGTGTAAAGGTTTGTTTTCTGCGTTCGTCATCTAATTTTCGAACAGTAGAATCAATCCAACCATAGCAAATGGCTACTTTTACAGCTTCTTCCCAACGCATACTTTCAAATTCACTAGACACTCTGTAGAAAACTAATTCCACAGCGTTATGAGTTTCATGATTTTCATGAAGCCAATCGCGCCATTCGGTATGGTTTTTAAAATAGAGAAGTGGTTTGGTTGACATTTAGTTCTTTTTCTTTCAAATATAAAAAAATCCTGCAAGAGTTTAAATTCTTGCAGGATTAGTTTGAATGTATTAAAGATTATTTCAGTGTTTCAAAACTTCTTTTTACAAAAGCCGTTAATTCTTCACCTTTTAATAAACCTTGTGATAATTTGGCTAAATCTAAAGCGTTTTTTACCAGTTCTTTTTGGGCATCATCTTTGGCTTGTAAAATGGAATTTGCTAATTCTGAATTGGCATTTACCACTAAGTTATACATTTCTGGCATGTTTCCCATTCCGAACATTCCGCCACCGCCACTTTGACTCATTTCTTTCATACGACGCATAAATTCTGGTTGCGTAATGATAAATGGAGTCGCATCGCTATCTAAAGATTCTAATTGTACAGAATACGCTTTTGGAATTACAGCTTCTAAAGACGTTTTTAAAGCTTCTTTTTCACTATCCGATAATTTAGAAATTTGAATTTCTTCTTTATTGATTAATTTGTCAATGTGATCAGCATCTACACGAGCAAAAGTTAGATTTTCATTATCCGCTTCTAATTTCTGAATTAAGTGAGAAACAATTGGCGAATCTAATAATAAAACTTGGTAACCTTTTTCTTTAGCTATATCAATATAACTGTGTTGTGCATCTTTGTTAGACGCGTATAAAACAACAAGTTTTCCGTCTTTATCTGTTTGTGTATCTTTCGTAGCTTCTTTTAATTCGGCTAGCGTATAATGTTTGTTTTCAGTTGTTGGATACAAAACGAAATCGCCTGCTTTTTCATAAAACTTAGGTTCAGAAAGCATTCCGTATTCTAAAACAATTTTAATATCGTTCCATTTTGCTTCGAAATCTTCACGGTTTTCATTGAATAATGCTTTTAATTTGTCAGCCACTTTACGAGTAATGTAATTTGAAATTTTCTTTACATTACTATCCGCTTGTAAACCAGAACGAGAAACATTTAAAGGAATATCTGGAGAATCCACCACGCCTTTTAACATCAATAAGAATTCAGGAACAATTCCTTCTACATTATCAGTAACGAAAACCTGATTTTGGTACAATTGAATTTTGTCTTTCTGAATTTGTAAATCCGAACCTAATTTAGGGAAATATAAAATCCCAGTTAAATTAAAAGGATAATCTACATTTAAATGAATGTTGAATAAAGGCTCTTCAAATTGTGAAGGATATAATTCTCTGTAAAAACTTTTATAATCTTCATCTTTTAATTCCGTTGGTTGTTTGGTCCAAGCTGGATTCGGATTATTGATAAAATTATCAACTTCAAGATATTCTGTTTTGTAATCGTCACCAGCATCTTCAGGTTTTGGTAAAGCTTCTTTTTTCGTACCAAATTTAATCGGAATAGGCATGAATTTGTTATACTTAGTAAGTAATTCACGAATTTTAAATTCTTCTAAAAATTCTAATGAATCTTCTGCAATGTGTAATACAATTTCAGTTCCTCTGTCTGTTTTGGTATGAGGTTCTAAAGTAAATTCTGGGCTACCATCACAAGTCCAATGTGCAGCTGGTTCGTCTTTGAAAGATTTGGTGAAAATTTCAACTTTCGAAGCTACCATAAAAGCAGAGTAAAATCCTAAACCAAAATGACCAATAATTCCAGAATCTTTTGCAGATTCTTCGTATTTATTTAAAAATTCTTCTGCTCCAGAAAAGGCCAATTGATTGATGTATTTTTCCACTTCGTCTGAAGTCATACCAATACCTTGGTCGATAATGTGAAGTTTTTTACCTTCTTTGTCAATCTTAATTTCAATAATAGGATTGCCATATTCTGTTTGGGCTTCTCCGATACTTGTTAAGTGTTTTAGCTTTAAAGTTGCATCGGTTCCGTTTGAAATTAATTCTCTCAAGAAAATTTCATGATCACTATATAAAAACTTCTTGATTAAGGGAAATATGTTTTCAACCGAAACATTAATTTTTCCTGATGTCATAGTATTTGTATTTAAATTATTTAATAAGTATACAGTCAAAACAAGTACCAAAGTATAAAATATGACAAATTGACACCGTTAATTCTGTAAGTTTATTTTGTAATTTTATAATCTATATTATTTAAATTATACATAAATTTGTTAAAATTTAAAATAACTAAATATGAAAAAAATTGTATTTATCATTGTATTGTCAGTTTTTGCATTGGCTTGCAAACCAAAGCAAACGGTAACTAATACTAAACTTGACAATAAGTCGGAAAGGCTAATTAAGGGTGATTGGAAAGTTTCATCTGTAAGCTATGTAGGTTCTGATGTCTTTAAAGTAACTTCTTTTAACATTGCGGATGCAAAATGTTTTGAAGGAAGTCAGTGGAGTTTTGTTTCTAACAACAACACAGGAGAAATGGTATTAAACAAAGCAAATTGTGTTACTTATGGTAGCAGAATCACTTGGTTTATAAACAAAGATGGAAATTTTGTGATGAAATTTTTAACAGAAGGTGTAAAAGCGAAGCATACTGCTGGAGGTTATGTTTTAAGAGTGGCCAATCAATCTGAAACTTCTTTTCAATTAATTGATAGAGCTTCAGTTGGAAGTAATAGTGCTGAAATTGTATATCAATTTGATAAAATAAATAAATAATATAATTATGAAAAAGAAATTAGCAATTGGACTAAGTGTATTGATCTTAAGTTCTTCTGCGCTTACGAGTTGTAAGGCAGTACAAAACTCAAATAAAACACAAAGAGGTGCTGTTATAGGTACAGCAGGTGGTGCTGTATTAGGAGCAGTACTAGGAAATAATTTAGGTAAAGGTGGTAATGGTGCTTTAGGTGCTGTTATTGGTGGAGTTGTTGGTGGAGTTGCAGGAGGATTAATTGGAAGAAAAATGGATAAACAAGCTCGTGAAATCCAAGAGCAATTACCAGGTGCACAAGTAGAAAGAGTAGGAGAAGGAATTAAATTAGTTTTAGGTGAAAATGCAGTGCGTTTTGATTTTAATAAATCTACATTAACTACAGCAGCAAAAGCTAATTTAGACAAATTGGTTCCGGTATTTAAAAATTATCCAGATACAAATATTAAGATTTATGGATATACAGATAGCAAAGGTGCAGATGAATATAATTTAAATTTATCTGAACAACGTGCCAATGCTGTGAAATCATATTTAGCAAGTAAAGGTATAGTTAATTCTCGTTTTGCAATATTAGGAATGGGAGAAGCTGATCCAATTGACAATAATGAAACTGAAGCTGGAAGAGCAGGTAATAGAAGAGTTGAGTTTGCGATTTTAGCAAATGACAAAATGATTGAAGATGCTAAAAATGAATCTGGAAATTAATATTAAAATTTCAAGCATAAAAAAAGAGGAACATTTGTTCCTCTTTTTTTATTTGTATAATCATTAAATCTTTTATTGTCCAAATTTATAAGCGATACCAATAGTAGCATTATACATTAAACCAGTAAATGAATTAGCAGCATCACCATATGATAATTCACCATTAAAGAAATAGTGTTGTGATACATTTGCGATTGCAGAAAAATCTGCAGTTAAATATAATTTTTCACCTATTTCGTATCTTGGAGTAATACCAATAACTATATTTAATGAATGATCTGTATTTTTATATTCAGGGATATCAGAATTCAAAATAGAAATACCAGCACCACCATGAGCTAAAATATTAAATTTATTGTAAAAAGCTCTAGAATCTGCTAGATTTGTTAAGTTTACAACTCCTTGAGCGGTAACTCTTAAATTAGAAACTCCAGTTTTCATTCCTCTAACATCGTTTTGAATAGAAAACTCATCCATTCCAAAATCTAATTTGGCACCTAATGTTTCGTCAAAATCATAGCTTATTCCACCGCCAAAGTGCGTAAAACCGTTATAACTTGGGTCGTAAGAACCATTTGAACCATAGTTAGCTTCAATTCCAAATTGTGCACTAGATACAAATGAGCAAGAAACTAGTAGGAGGGTAAATATTTTTTTAATCATAACCTATTTTTTTAATAATTTTGGGTGCTGCAAGATAAAAAAAAAATCAAACAAACAATGCTTAAAATAAACTTAAATAATTTTACTTACTTAAATTCGTTAGTTCTTGAAAACATTGACTTTGAGCTAGAAAAGGGTGCGCAATTATCCTTAATTGGCGAAAGTGGATGCGGGAAAAGTACGCTATTAAAAATTATTTATGGTCTTTTAGATTGCGATAATGGAACGTTTTTTTGGAACGATATTCAAATATTAGGACCTAAATTTCATTTGGTTCCAGGTATGTCTTTCATGAAATATTTGGCCCAAGATTTTGATTTGATGCCGTTTATAACTGTAGGAGAAAATGTCGGTAAGTTTTTATCTAATTTTTATCCTATAGAAAAACAAAATCGTATTGATGAATTGTTAGATTTAGTTGAAATGACCGAATTTAAACACGTAAAAGCAAAATTTTTAAGTGGCGGACAAATGCAACGTGTAGCTTTAGCAAGAGTTTTAGCTCAAGAACCAGAAGTGTTACTTTTAGATGAGCCTTTTTCACATATAGATAATTTTAGAAAAAACGATTTAAGACGAAAAATATTTACGTATCTAAAAGAAAAACAAATTACAACAATTGTTGCCAGTCATGATATAAATGATGTGTTGTCTTTTTCAGATGAAGTAATTGTTTTAAAAGACAAAACAATTTTAGAAAAAGCAACACCCAAAGATTTATACTTTCATCCGAAACATAAATATACAGCTGCTTTGTTTGGTGAGGTAAATGAAATTGAAATAGATGGAAAAGTTCAGTTAGTTTATCCACATCAATTACAAATTGTAGAACAATCAAATTTGCAAGTTGAGGTTGTAACTTCTTATTTTAAAGGGAAGTATTTTTTAATTGAAGCTAAGTTAGAAAATCAAATTCTCTTTTTTGAAAATACTATAGATATGTTAAAAGGAACAAATGTTTGTTTAAAAAAAATAGACTTGTAATTTTTCACAAGTCTATTTTTTCTGTTACTTTTAGTTTTTCAAATACTTTTCTAAGAACTGATCTTGTTCCCATAATAAGTGCAAAATATTATCTTTTGCAACATAACCATGTGCTTCTTTTGGCAATAAAACCAATCTAACTGGCGCTCCTAAGCCTTTCAAAGCTTGGAAATAACGCTCAGATTGTAATGTGAAAGTTCCAGGGTTGTTATCCGCATCACCATGAACTAATAATAATGGTGTTTTCATTTTATCTGCTGAATTAAATGGCGACATTCCTGCATAAATTTCAGGAACATCCCAAAAATTACGTTGCTCACTTTGGAATCCAAATGGTGTTAAGGTTCTGTTGTACGCGCCACTTCTAGCAATTCCACACGCAAATAAATTAGAATGTGTTAATAAATTCGCGGTCATAAATGCACCATAACTGTGTCCGCCAACGGCCACTTTTTTTCTATTGATGAAACCTAATTTATCCACCGCATCAATCGCCGCTTCTGCATTAGAAACTAATTGTGGAATGAAAGTATCGTTTGGTTCTGTTTTGTCTTCTCCAATAATTGGGAAAGAAGCGTCGTCTAAAACCGCATACCCTTTTGTTACCCAATATACAAATGAACCATAGTTTGGAAAGGTAAATTCATTTGGATTTTTATCATTTTGACCTGCCGAGTTTTTATCTTTAAATTCTGCTGGATACGCCCAAATTAATAAAGGTAATTTTTCTTTTTTCGCAGCTCTGTCATAATTCGCAGGTAAATATAAAGTTCCAGAAAGTTCTACACCATCTTTTCTTTTGTACTTAATCACTTCTTTATATACATTTTTAATACTTGTAAACGGATTCGCGAAAGCCGTAATTTGTGTTAAACTATTTTTCGATTTGATGTTTCTCATGAAATAGTTTGGATATTCGTTTTTCGATTGAATCATCACTAAAACTTCTCCTTTTTTGAAATCTTCAACAGATAATAAATCTTCTTTTTTATCTGTATATGTAGAAGTGTATAAGCGCTTTGTTTTTTGTGTTTTTAAATTGAATTCATCAATAAATGGAAATTGTCCGTTTTTAGTAAAACCATTTCCAATTAAATAGGCATTGTCATTTTCAATAGCTAAAACATATTTGTTGAATTCATTTTTTTTCGTTTCAAAATCTCCTGGATCTGAATAAATATCTTGTGAATTTCTATCTGAAATAATTTTTGCTTCTGCAGAAACATTAGATGGATTTACTAAATACGTTTTCGCATTTCTAGTGTCGTACCAACTGTCGTAAACAATAGCGTAATTGTCATTTCCCCACATAATTCCGCCATAACGTTGTTTTGTTTTAAAGAAAGAAGTGGCTGCGTTTGTAAAAGGAGCTTCCCAAACAAAAATTTCATCTCTATAAGGCACTTCTTTTGCTTGATCACCTTCGTCTAAAGCTTCTACATAAGATAAAGACGCAGGTTTGTCTGAACGCCAACTCATACTTCTTTTTCCTTTTCTTACCGAAGAAAAACCTTTTGGCATTATTTCATTTAACGCCACTTCGTTTACGGTTTTAATTTCTTTTCCAGAAGCATCATAAACAATGGATTTTTGAGGAAATCTGCTTAATGGAACAATGTATGAAAAGGGTTTTTGAATAGTAGTTAACATTAAATATTTTCCATCAGGAGAAAAACTTTCCCCAGCATAAATATCAGCAGCTTTGAATAATTCCGCTTTTCCAGAGATTGAAATTTTATATAATTCTGAAGTCACTAACGATTCGAAATTCGCTTCATCTGTTTTGTTTTTCAATAAATCTTGAAAAGTTCTGTTTTGTGATTTTGAACCATCAGCAGTAGAAACAGTTGGTCCTTTTGGTAAATTCTTTTTTTCGTCGATTAATGGTTTTCTGTTTTTTGGTAATACTTTCACCAATAACGTTTCGTTGTCAGTCATCCAATTGAACGGACTTCCTAAATTCGCATTCAAATTATCAGAAGTAATTTTAGTTGCTGTTGCCGAAAACACATCAATAATCCATAATTCCACTCCAGAATTTGTTGTATTTGTAAACGCAATTTTCTTTTCGTTTGGCGACCAACTTACATTGGTAAATCTAGCATTTTCAGGTAAACCTTTAACTTGAATTTCGTTTTTGTCTTTTACTTTTCTTAATTTCAAATTATTGATATAAGTAACTGTACTCGAAATGTTTGTAGTAGGATTTATTCGTAAACCACCTAAACGCATTTCTTCTTGGTTTAAATCGTCAAGTGTTTTATAGGTGTTTCTGTAGCTCAACAACATGTATTCTTTTTTGGAATCCATATTTACAGAAGGCGCTCGTTGGTAATCTGCAAGTTCTAAAATTTCTTTAGAAGGCTTTTGATATGTGACGTTTTCTTGAGCTGTAGCAGCCGAAAAACCCATACCTAAAAACAAGAATGTAAACAGTTTTTTCATTATAATTTGAAGTTAGTATTTGAGCCACTAAATTAAGGTTAAATGTAAAGAAGCCAAATTTTTTTACTATATTTTAACATATTTGTAATTATCATGTGCTTAAATATGATTTAATTATAAAATTCTTAAATTTGCACTTTAAACTATAATTATGTATCATTCAAAAATATCAGGCTTAGGTTATTATGTGCCAGAAAATGTTGTTACCAACGATGATTTATCAAAAATAATGGACACCAATGACGAATGGATTCAGGAAAGAACCGGAATTAAAGAACGTCGTCATGTAATTAGAGGAGAAGACACAACAACTTCAATGGGAGTAAAAGCAGCAGAAATTGCTATTCAACGTGCCAATGTTGCCAAAGAAGATATCGATTTTGTGATTTTTGCTACACTTTCACCAGATTATTATTTTCCAGGACCTGGCGTTTTAGTACAACGCGATTTAGGTTTAAGAACAGTTGGCGCTTTAGATGTAAGAAATCAATGTTCCGGATTTATATATGCGATTTCCATTGCGGATCAATATATTAAAACTGGGATGTATAAAAACATTTTAGTGATTGGTTCCGAAGTACATTCAACAGGATTAGACATGACAGATAGAGGTCGTGGTGTATCTGTGATTTTCGGAGATGGAGCAGGAGCAGCAGTTTTGTCAAGAGAAGAAGATGTAACGAAAGGGATTTTATCTACACATTTACATTCAGAAGGGCAACACGCAGAAGAATTAGCATTAGTTGCACCAGGAATGGGAAAACGATGGGTAACTGATATTATTGCTGATAATGATCCAAATGATGAAAGTTATTATCCTTATATGAACGGACAATTTGTGTTTAAAAATGCAGTCGTTCGTTTTAGTGAAGTGATTAATGAAGGCTTACAAGCAAATAATTTACAAGTTTCAGATATTAATATGTTGGTGCCACATCAAGCGAATTTGAGAATTTCACAGTTTATTCAACAAAAATTTAAATTGTCAGATGACCAAGTGTATAATAACATAATGAAATATGGAAACACTACGGCAGCCTCTATTCCAATTGCTTTAACGGAAGCTTGGGAAAACGGTAAAATAAAAAGTGGCGATTTAGTGGTTTTAGCTGCTTTTGGTTCAGGTTTTACTTGGGGAAGTGTGATAATTAGATGGTAAATAAAACGAATAGTAAGTAATAAAAAGTAAATGCAAAAGCCTTCAGTTTAAAACAAACCGAAGGCTTTTTTTAGTAAAAATACTGTTAAAATTAGGTTGAGATGTTTTTTATTATTTACTTTGAGCCTTATTTTAAATCATAAAAAAAAATGAAATTATTGAAAAGTAACTTAACAAAAGTGATTTTGTTATTAATTGCAAATTATAACTTTGCTCAAGAAGTTAAAATAAAAAAAGGAATTGTTAGTTTAGATAATATCGAAGTAGCAATGATGGAAAAGAAGAAATTAATTTATACTTTTAGTACCTTAAGTAAGGTGCCGAAATTTTCTGTACAATTAAATTCTAGAAATTTACTTGACGGATCATCAGTATATTGGTGTTTGTTAACAGATTTGCAGACTAATAAAACGAATGAAATTTTAGATAAAAGTCAATCTTATAATCTGAGTTTTGAAAAAGGAATTATTTCTAGTGTTGTACATGGTGATGTTAAATTTATTACTACCAATGGTATTGATGAAAAATTAGTTACCGAATTTATTAATGGTGCTAAATCTTCTGTATTAAAAGATTTTGAAGACCAAGATATTAAAATAATTTCGGAACTTTTAACAGAAAAAAAGAACTTGGAGAAATTAAAAATAAGAATTGAAAATTCTACTATACTACAAAAGCAAAATGTAATAGACCAACAAGGTAATAAAGTGTGGAAAGATGTAGTTGTTGGTTACATAGAGAAAAAAGAACAAGTTGTTATACAAGGTTTTCCGCCAATTGCTTCTTTTGCTGTAAATAGTTCAGAAATAATTCCGGACAGTAGAGGTAAAAATCAAGAAATTGTTAAACCTATTGCTAATTGGTTTAAAAAAAATGACGCTTATGACAACCCGGTTACAGGTAAAAGAATAAAAGAACAAATAATAACAATTGATAAAAAATCGTTTAATTTAGCTGAGATTCATCCAGAAAATCAAGCGTCTCCCGAAAATCATTCTATGTTCGGAAAACCAGATGAAAATAAATTAAAAGAAGCAATTGTAGCTAAATTAGTATTTAATGGTTATAGTATTGGAAAGCCAATAGAATAATTTAGATTTTACATAAAAAAAGCAAAAGCGTTCAGAATTTCTGAACGCTTTTTTTTAATAAAGATGATTTTAAATCATACTTCGTAAATCTAAAATCACACATCGTAAATGATTAAAACATTCCACCACCACCTTGTGTTTCTTGTTTGTCTCTTTGTTTTCTTTGTAATTCTTTATTTTTTCCACCACCAAAGTTGTAGTTTAAACCTAAATAGAACGTTCTACTTTCCCAATGGAATTCACCTACACTTTTGTATGGAATACTTCCTTCAAATCCGAAATGCATCGTATTGAAAACATCATTTAAACGTGCTGAAAGTGTTCCTTTTCCTTTTAAAATAGAGTAATTTGCTCCTAAATCCATTTTATACATGGCTTTTCTTTCAAATTGAAGACTTAAATCTCTTCCTCTATACATTCCAAATAAATTGAATTTTAGGTTTTTAGTCGCCGTAAAAGTATTGTTCATTCTGGCGTTGAAAGTCGCTACATCTACTTCGCCATTTTCCATAACTCCAGTATCTAAGTTAGAAACTGTTCCTCTAACTGTTTTAAAATAAACATCAGCACTTGTATTTGTTGACCACCATTTTGTTAATTTTAAATTCGCATTAACTTCTGCTCCAATTTGATTGTTGTCTTTGAAATTATCAAAAGACATAATGTTAAAGTTAGTGTCGTTAGGGTCTGTGTAAATAACTCTAGTAATTTCTGCATTAATTAATCTGTAAAATACAGCAGAAGTTATAGAACCTATTTTCATAGTTCTTGTATAATTTAACTCAAATGAGTTGGTGAATTGCGGTTCTAAAGCAGGATTTCCTCTAGATTCCATATTTACAGTTCTCCATTCTCTAATCGGATTAATTTGCCCGTTACTTGGTCTGTCCACACGTCTGGTGTAATTTACATTGAACGTATTATTATCATTCATTTTATACGATAAATAAGTTGATGGGTAAACCGTAAAAATCTCATCTTTAATTACAATATTTGAGTTTTCAGCTGGATCAGTTGAAACTTTTACTGGATGAGCATATAAGTTATATAATTCGGCTCTTGCTCCAACTTGTGCGCTAAATTTTCCAAAAGTTTTGCTGTAATTCGTGTAAACTGCATGGATATTTCTGTTGTAATCAAAACTATTTGTTGTGTTTTCAGTAGTTTGAATATCGTAAAATTTATTTTGTCCCGCTTGAATTCTACTTTCGTACCCTATTTCTAATTTTGCTTTTTCAGATAGCGGATTCACATAGTCAATGTTAAATTGAGAATAAGTAGATTTTCCATTTATATCATTTAAACTGTAGTTTCCGTTGTTTACGAAATTTGATACATCTTCATTATTTGTTATAGAATGATTTGCTTGAAAATCAATAGTTTCGCCTTTTTTCTTGAAATTATGTTTGAAGGCTAAATCATATGTTTTTGTTGTATTTCCACTATTGTTCCAGTTTTCCTGAAGAGCGTCCGGTAAAGTTAAATAATCAGAAACTGTTCTCGATTTTCCTTTTCCGTCAAAGAAATTTAAATTCGTAAAAAATGATAAAGTGTTGTTGTCGTTAATGTAGTAATCCGCACCAAGTTTTACCAAATGTGAGGTGTTAACATTTGAAAATCTGAAATCTTGATCGTTTTCGTAACCTACTCTTTCACTGTTTACAAAACCAAAATTTCTATTTTTTCCATGATTGAAACCATAATTGGTATAGAAATTTACTTTGCCAACTTTGTAATTTAAGTTTAAGGATTGATTCGTTTTTGGCGTTACACCAAAAGTTACACCAGAAGTAATGCTTCCATTAAAACCAGTTTGACTGTTTTTATTCAAAATAATATTGATAATTCCACTATTTCCTTCTGGATTGTACTTTGCAGATGGATTAGTAATTAATTCAACTTGCTTAATTGAAGCAGACGGAATTTGTTGTAACAATTGTCCAGCATCAATATTAGTTGGTTTTCCGTCTATTAAAACTCTAACGTTACTGTTTCCGCGTAAGCTTAATTCTTTAGTTTGTGGATCAATACTTACGGTTGGAATATTGTTGAAAATTTCAGAAGCTGTTGTTCCAGAAGCAATTAAGTCTTTTCCAATTGTTACTACTTTTCTATCTGCTTTTTGCTCAATAGTAGAACGTTCTTTCACGATAGAAACCGTTTCAATGGTGTTGGATTCTACTTCTAATGTAATATTTCCGAAGTTTATTTCTTTGTTTTCTTCAGATAAATTGATTGCTCTTGATGCATCTTTATATCCAATGAAATTTACTTTTAAGGTTAAGTTTTTTAATTCTAAATTTTTGATTTCAAAACTTCCGTCTTCTTTAGTTGAAACTCCAGCTACTGGTTTCGTTCCATCCAAAACACTAACCGTTGAAAATCCAACTGGCTCATTTGTGGTTTTGTCAATGATTTTTCCAGAAACAACGCCTGGTTTGGTTTCTTGTGCCATCAAATTTGTGGCGACAAATAGCAATACAATGCTAAAAATTTTAATTAATTTCATTAGATTTTTTTTTGATTATTAAAGTTGATTGATGATTTTTAAAAACGGTGCAAAACTATTTAACAATTGTTTATTTTTTGTTAATTGTTTCCTAATAATTTTTGCAATTTTACAGTTAGACAAAATTTGTACATTTTTGTTACAAATCGACTTTTCAATTCGTTAAAAATTCTATCTTTGCACGCTATTAAAAAAACGATTATGTCTTTACAAGAACTACTTTCCGCACCCATTCAAAATGCCGTTGAACAACTGTTTCAAATTTCTATGGAACGCGTTGAATTTCAATCGACTAAAAAAGATTTTGAAGGTGATATTACTATGGTGGTTTTTCCATTAGTCAAACAGATAAAAGGAAATCCTGTAGAAATAGGAACAAAAATTGGTAAATATTTAGTTGAAAATGTTGCTGAGGTAGCTAAATTCAACGTTGTTGCTGGGTTTTTGAATCTTGTAATTTCAGATAAATATTACCTAGAATATTTCAATAGTATAAAAAATACTGAAAAATTCGGTTTCGTAACTCCAAAAGAAGGCGAAAAAGCGATTATGGTGGAATATTCTTCACCTAATACAAATAAACCGTTGCATTTAGGACACGTAAGAAATAATCTATTAGGTTATTCAGTTGCAGAAATCATCAAAGCATCTGGAAAAAAAGTATATAAAACACAAATTATCAACGACAGAGGAATTCATATTTGTAAATCGATGTTGGCTTGGCAGAAATTCGGAAACGGACAAACTCCAGCTTCAACAGGTTTAAAAGGAGATAAATTGGTTGGTAATTTTTATGTAGAATTTGATAAAGCCTACAAAGTTGAAATTGCTGCTTTAATGGCGCAAGGAAAAACAGAAGAAGAAGCCAAAAAACAAGCACCACTTATTTTAGAAGCACAACAAATGCTTTTAGATTGGGAAAATGGAAAACCAGAAGTTATTGAGCTTTGGAAAACCATGAACCAATGGGTGTATGATGGTTTTGCGGTAACATATAAAAATTTAGGTGTAGATTTTGATAGTTATTATTACGAAAGTAACACGTATTTATTAGGAAAAGATGTAGTAGAAGATGGTTTAAACAATGGTGTTTTCTTTAGAAAAGAAGATGGTTCGGTTTGGATTGACTTAACTGCGGATGGTTTAGACGAAAAAATTGTATTGCGTTCAGATGGAACTTCGGTGTATATGACGCAAGATATCGGAACCGCTATTCAACGTGTTAGAGATTTTTCTGATATTGGTGGAATGGTGTATACGGTTGGAAATGAGCAAGATTACCATTTTAAAGTGTTGTTCTTAATTCTGAAAAAATTAGGCTACGATTGGTCACAACATTTATTCCATTTATCATACGGAATGGTCGAATTACCAACGGGAAAAATGAAATCTCGTGAAGGAACAGTTGTAGATGCAGATGATTTAATGGAAGAAATGACAGCTACAGCGCAACAAATTTCGGAAGATTTAGGAAAATTAGAAGGTTATTCTGAAGAAGAAAAAGCAAGTTTATACAATACAATCGGTTTAGGCGCGTTGAAGTATTACATGTTAAAAGTGGATCCGAAAAAACAAATGATGTTCAATCCTGAAGAATCAGTTGATTTTAATGGAAATACAGGACCATTTATTCAATATACTTACGCTCGTATTCAATCGATTTTAAGAAAAGCAACTTTCGATTATAGTAATGAAGTAACACTTGCTGATTTACACGAAAAAGAAAAAGAATTAATTAAACAAGTACAATTATTTCCTGAAGTAATTCAAAGTGCGGCGGAAAATCATAGTCCAGCTTTAGTTGCGAATTACACCTACGATTTAGTAAAAGAATTTAATTCTTTCTATCAAAACGTATCAATTTTAGGAGAAGACAATTTAGATAAAAAAGTATTCAGAGTACAATTATCAAATTCAGTAAGCAGCGTAATTAAAAACGCTTTCGGATTGTTGGGAATTAGCGTTCCTGAACGTATGTAACTTCGAGAGCCTCAGTTACCGTGGCTTCAGATGTTGAGTTGGCTGAGGTTCTCGAAGCCAAAATTTAAGGAATTTCATAAAAAAATAAACCCTTGCGAACTTTGCGAAACCCTTGCGAACTTTGCGGTTAAGAACATAATAAAAGTGAATCAAAACAAATCATATTTCTTTCAATCGTGGCTAATTGTAGTAATTGCAATTGCATCTTTTATTGGATTTAAGTCGTTTTTACCTAAAAAACTTTTCCCAGATTCTACTGCCAATAGTAAAAATGTTGTGGTAGATAGTTTGATGTTAGAAGCGGTTGCTGAAAGCGGAAATCTTTCTGAAGAAGATACTTTGACAAACAAAACCATATCTTTTGTTTCGAATCCACTTGGAATTAAATTTTCTAGTGAAAAATTCGAACAATATAAAGGGTATCAATATTTGATTCCGTTTTTCGAAAAATTATACCAATTAGAAGCCAACAAAAAAGGAAAAGCCAGAATAGCATACTTCGGAGATTCTATGACAGATGGTGATATGATTGTACAAGATGTTCGTACACAATTTCAAAGTATTTTTGGTGGAGAAGGTGTTGGTTTTGTAAATATTACATCTGAATCTGCAGGTTCAAGAGGTTCAATTATTCACGAATTTTCTCAAAACTGGAAAGCACAATCGTACTTAAAAACCAAAAGTCCCTTGCGTTCGTTTGGTGTAAATGGTTCGGTGTTTTTTGTAAAAGACACACTCAATTCCACTTGGGTAAAATATAAAGCAGGAAGAAATCGTTTTTCAACATCCTTAAATACGCCAACTTTATTTTATGGAAGTTCAAAAAATAAAAAAGGAAGTTTACGTCAAATTTTCGGAAAAGATACGGTTTACAAAAAGTTAAACACCAATTCAATGTTGAATACAACTCAAGTTGCTGGTGATGTTAAAAATGTAAAAGTAAATTTCATTAATGCTGATTCTATTCCCTTTTATGGCTTTAATTTCGATAATGGAAAAGGAATTCACGTAGATAATTTTTCATCTCGTGGAAATTCTGGTTTGCCTCTAGGTTCTTTGAATGTAGATTTGATGAACGCATTCCAACAGAAATTAGGGTACGATTTAATCATTTTGCAATTCGGAACAAACGTTTTAAATTATGGTTCGTTAAATTATTCTTGGTACGAAAGAAAAATGACTTCAGTGGTCAATCACGTAAAAGAATGTTTTCCTGGTGCAGCTATTTTAATTATCACAACGGCAGATAAAGCTACTAAATACGACATGCAAATGAAATCTGATTCGGCTGTTTCGCCTTTAGTGATGGCGCAAAAACGATATGCTGTAAAATCAGAAGCTGGTTTAGTCAATTTATATACGTTAATGGGTGGCGATGGTTCGATGGTAAAATGGGTAGAAAATGTGCCAGCAAGAGCCAATAAAGATTACACACATTTTAATCATAGAGGTGCGAAAGAAATTGCGCAACTGATTTATAAACAAATAGATACAGGATATCAAGAATACAAGAAATTGAGAGCTTTGGCAAAGAAAAAAGCCAAGCCAAAAGCAGTTGTAAACGATACGCTTCCTGTAATTAACGATACTTTAAATGAATAAGTTTTTATACATATTACTTTTTACAACCCTTGGTTTCTCGCAAACCGATTCGTTAAAAGTAGAAACAGATAGTATAACTGTTGCGATTGATACAGCAAATTTTGAAGCATTTGGAAATGTGATTTTAAATGAAAAAGCCTTAGCTAATGTTTTTGAAAAATTATATTTATTAGAAGAAAATCAAGATAGAAAAGTTCGAATTGTTCATATTGGCGATTCGCACATCCAAGCCGATTTGTTTACGGCTAAAATTCGTAGAAGAATGCAACAAGTTTTTGGAAATGCAGGTTTCGGATTTACTTTTCCATACAGTTTAGCTGGAACAAATAACAGTTCACCAATACGTTTTACAGGTTCTGGTGGGTTTTCGGCTGCAAGAAATCTCTATGCAGATGCTTCAAAACCCGTTGGTGTAAGTGGAATTTCTTTCGAACCCAAACAAAAGAGTTTTCATATTGATATGTTGGTAAAAGATGCACAATTCGATTTTACAAAATTGAAAGTCATTTCTCCAAAAAACGAAAACATGTTTAATGTCGCTTTTGCTAAAAAGAGTTATACGACTCAGGATAAAGTCGCGGTTAAAACGCCAGCAACGAGTTCTCACAAAATAAAACCTGGTGAAGTTTTAGGTGGAATTGCCGATAAATACAACATTTCGTTAAAACAATTAAAAGCAGCTAACGGATTGACATCGGACAATATTCGTGATGGAAAAGTTTTAAAAATTCCTGGAGGAAAATCGGTTACCACTTACAAAACGGTTTCTACGGTAAAATATGTTTACGAACCAATTGCATTAGAAAACACACCAATTTCAAACAATTATATTTCTACTACACCAATCGACAAAATTACAATTATTGGAAATGAGAATGTTTCTGATTTTGCTTTAAACGGTTTGATTTTAGAAAACGAAAATCCAGGTGTGACTTATTCTTCTATTGGTGTGAATGGTGCGAAAAGTAACGATTATAATAAATTCCCATTATTTTTCGAACAATTACCAGCTTTAGAAGCCGATTTATATGTCATTTCTTTAGGAACTAATGAAAGTTTCGATAAACAAGATATTGCCACATATTTCGGAAATTTAAAAACGATGATTGACGGAATTAAACAAAAATGTCCAGAAGCCTCTATTTTAGTAACGACTTCGCCACCATCAGTTTTACATAGAAAATATAAAAATATTTACATCGAAAAATATGCTGAAAAAATCATAGAAATTGCACCAACTGAAAAGTATGCCGTTTGGAATTTATTAGATGTTTTTGGTGGAAATAAAAATATAAATATCAATTCGAGAATGGGTTTAATGGCTCGTGATAAAGTCCATTATTCCAATGCAGGTTATGAAAAACAAGGAGAATTGTTTTTCGATGCCTTTATACAATCTTACGAATTATTTAAATCTGAAAAATAAAGAAGCGTGTTACAAGAATGGTTTTATAAAAATATAGGTAAAATTACTCCTGAAGTAGTTGAAAAATGGTTCGTTTATAACGAAAAAGAACCGTTGCTTTTTAATACGGGCTTATTTTTAGGTTTGTTTTTAGTCTTTTATTTTTGGTATATTTTACTAAGAAAAGCAGATACAATGCGAATGGTTTACGTAATTCTATTCTCGCTGTTTTTCTATTATAAATCGAGTGGAATTTACTTTTTATTGCTTTTAGGTTCAGCGGTTGTCGATTATAATTTAGGGAATTTAGTTCATCGAACTACGAGTATAATCAATAAAAAATTATGCCTGACTTTTAGTATTATTCTAAACTTAGGGTTTTTAGGCTATTTCAAATACAGTAATTTCTTAGTTGATATTACAAACAATTTAACGGGTGGAAAATTAGCCTTTTTCGACGTGATTTTACCTGTCGGAATTTCATTTTATACTTTTCAATCCATCAGTTATATTATTGAAGTCTACCGAAAAGAAATTGAACCTACAAAACGCTTTGTAGATTATTTATTTTTTGTGTCGTTTTTCCCACAATTAGTTGCCGGACCAATCGTTAGAGCGAAAGATTTCTTACCACAAATATATCAGAAATTAAATGTAACACAAGACGATATCAATCGCGCATTTCTTTTAATTATTGGAGGATTAATTAAGAAAACGGTTATTTCAGATTATATTTCTTTAAACTTCGTAGATCGTGTTTTCGATTTGCCAAATAGTTACACGCCTTTCGAAAATTTAATGGCTTCTTACGGATATACCATACAAATTTATTGTGATTTTTCAGGATATTCTGACATGGCAATTGGTGTGGCGTTGTTGCTAGGTTTCAAATTACCAACTAACTTTCGTTCACCATATAAATCGACTTCAATTACAGATTTCTGGCGTCGTTGGCACATTTCCTTATCCACTTGGCTAAAAGATTTCTTATACATTTCAGTAGGAGGAAACCGTTATGGAACTTTTGCAGGATTTTTATTTCCAGGTTTGTTTTTCTTCGGATTAATCATTTGGGGAATTTCCTATTCTCAAACTAGTAATATTCCTTTGATCATTGCTATTGCTTCAACTGTAATATTTGGTTTTACTTTCTTATTCTCAAAAGAAAAGGAAAAAACAATGTACACGAATGTCAACTTAATGACTACAATGTTATTAGGTGGATTATGGCACGGAGCAAGTTTGCGATTCATAATTTGGGGAGCTTTACACGGAATGGCTTTGGCCGTTCATAAAATATTTTTAGAATATTATCCGCCATCTAAACGTAAAATATTCTTTTTAACTCCGTTTTTAAAGTTTTTTGCAATCGTTGTTACGTTTCATTTTGTGGCTTTTTGTTGGATTTTCTTCCGAGCAAAAGATTTCACAACTGCTTTGCAAATCATTCAAAATATTGGAAAAGTAACTTTCGATTTCAATCAGTGGTTAACCATTATTCAAGGGTATCAAAATGTATTTATCTTAATGTTTTTAGGTTATTTTTGGCATTATATTCCAGAAAAAGTTACTGTGGCTATTCAAAATGTATTCAAAGCAATGCCTCTTATTACTAGAGCTATTGTTTTGGGATTAGTTTTTTGGTTGGTTTTTGCTACAGCAGCTGCAGGACCACAACCTTTTATATATTTCCAATTTTAGACTGTAATCTTTGTTACATATAGTTGTTTAGAGTTGTTATATCTTTACAGAAATATTTAAAACTATGAAAAAAATATTGTTTTCTAATTGGCATTTTATGCGATATTTCAGAATTGCAATTGCCTTATTTTGCGCTTATACAGCATATGTGCAAAATCAATGGATTTTTATTGCTTTTGGATTATTCTTTTTATTTCAAGCGATTTTTAATTTAGGATGTGGAGCAAACGGTTGTAATGTACCAACTAAAAAAAATAACAATGAGTAAGTTTCAAGAATTAATTAACGGAAATAAACCTGTTTTAATTGACTTTTTTGCCACTTGGTGCGGACCCTGTCAAGCTTTAGCTCCAATTTTAGTTGATGCAAAAGAAGATTTAGGAGATGCCGTTAGTATCATTAAAATTGATGTGGATAAGAACCAAGAAATTGCGGCTCATTTTCAAGTAAAAGGTGTGCCAACAATGATGTTGTTTCAAAATGGTAAAATGTTATGGAGACAATCGGGTGTAGTTTCTAAAAATGAAATCGTAAGTATTGTGAAACAAAAGACTAATGGTTAAAAAGTATCGACTTACTATTTTAGGAATTCTAGTTGGTGCCATTTTTGGCTATTTGTATTATTACTATGTTGGATGTGCTTCTGGAACTTGCAATATTACTTCAAAACCTTTGAATAGTACTTTATATGGCGCTGTGATGGGCGGATTGTTATTTAATATTTTCGAAAAGAAACCTAATAAAAATATCGAATAAAAGTATTTAGTTTTTTATTAATTGATTCACTGACAAATAATTGGATCATACTAATTATGGTATTTTTTCGTTATCTTTATAGTGTATTTTAAAATCAAATAATTATGAAAAAAATAAAATTAATTTCAGCTATCCTGTTTTTATTTATAGTTGCTATTTTTTCGTCATGTAGTGATGAAGATGATGTAGCTGTAAACAATAGCGTAGATCCAACTCCTGTAATTAACATTGTAAATAATGGAACATGGAGAGTTACTTTTTATGAAGATTCAAGTGTTGATGAAACTTCAAATTTTTCAGGATATAATTTTTCTTTTGGTGCAGGAAATATTTTATCTGCTACCAATGGAATAAATACCTACTCAGGAACTTGGTCAGTAACTTCAGACAATAGCCTTGATGATAGTCCAAGCAACGATTTAGATTTTAATATTGCTTTTTCTGCTCCAGCAAATTTCGCAGATTTAACAGATGATTGGAATATTATTTCCTATACTGCAACCAGAATTCAATTAATTCACGTGAGTGGTGGAGGTGGTGGAACCGATTATATTACCTTTGAAAAAAATTAAGAAAATTTTATCATTTTGATATATAAAATTTTATATATTTGAATTTCAATTTAAATAATAAAGATTAATTTAAAAATAAATAACATGAAAAAAGTATTATCAATCGTTGCTTTAATGGCATTTATGGTTTCTTCAGCAACAGTAGTTGACTTCAAAGAAAAAGAAAAAGAAAAGAAAAAATCAGCTAAAACTGAAAAAGCTTGTACTGATAAAAAAGATGCAAAATCTTGTTCAACTTCAGCTAAAAAATCTTGTTGTTCAAAAAAATAATAAGTTTTTATTAAAAAAATTAACCGTTTATGAAAATAAGCGGTTTTTTTTATTTCAATAATTTGATATCTTAAAAATCAAATTACTAAATTTGCACTTCATTAAAAAGCTCAATTATTATGTTTGATAATCTTACCGATAAGTTAGATAAAGCATTCCATATACTAAAAGGTCACGGAAAAATTACCGATGTAAATGTTGCCGATACTTTAAAAGAAGTGCGTCGTGCATTGTTAGATGCCGATGTTAACTTTAAAATTGCTAAAGATTTTACCACTCGTGTAAAAGAAAAAGCCATTGGAGAAAATGTATTAACTACTTTACAACCAGGACAATTATTGGTGAAATTAGTTAAGGATGAATTGACTGAATTAATGGGTGGTGATGTTGCCGGTGTGAATTTGTCAGGAAATCCTACTGTAATTTTAATGTCAGGTTTACAAGGATCTGGTAAAACTACCTTTTCTGGTAAATTAGCTAATTTCCTAAAGACTAAGAAAAACAAAAAACCTTTATTGGTAGCTTGTGATATTTATCGTCCAGCGGCAATTAATCAGTTGCACGTTGTTGGAGATCAAATTGGTGTGGAAGTTTATTCTGAACCAGAAAATAAAAATGCAGTTTCAATTGCAGAAAATGCTATCAAACACGCAAAAGCAAACGGTTTCAATGTTGTAATTATAGATACGGCTGGTCGTTTAGCAGTGGATGAAGAAATGATGAACGAAATTGCAAACGTTCACAAAGCCATTCAACCTCACGAAACATTGTTCGTTGTTGATGCTATGACTGGTCAAGATGCTGTAAATACGGCTAAAGCCTTCAATGATAGATTAAACTTTGACGGAGTTATCTTAACTAAATTAGATGGTGATACTCGTGGTGGAGCCGCAATTTCTATTAAATCTGTTGTAAATAAACCTATTAAATTCATCGGTACTGGAGAAAAAATGGACGCCATTGATGTGTTCTATCCTTCTCGTATGGCAGAAAGAATTTTAGGAATGGGTGATGTGGTGTCTTTAGTAGAAAGAGCACAAGAACAATATGACGAAGAAGAAGCTAGAAAAATTCAGAAAAAAATTGCGAAAAACGAATTTGGTTTCGATGATTTCTTAGCGCAAATTCAGCAAATTAAAAAAATGGGAAGCATGAAAGACCTAGTCGGAATGATTCCTGGTGCTGGAAAAGCTTTAAAAGATGTAGAAATTGAAGATGATGCCTTCAAACATGTTGAAGCAATAATCCAATCAATGACGCCAAAAGAAAGAAGTAAACCGGCTATTATAGATGTAAAAAGAAAAGCTCGTATCGCAAAAGGTGCTGGTAGAAAAATTGAAGAAGTAAATCAATTGATGAAACAGTTTGACCAAATGAGCAAAATGATGAAGATGATGCAAGGCGGTGGCGGAAAAAAATTAATGCAAATGATGGGCGGCAAAGGAATGCCATCTATGCCTGGAATGAAATAATGTAAAGACGCGATTTATCGCGTCTTTTTTTATAGAACTACAACAACACACAAATTAATATACATGCAACTACTCGACGGAAAAAAAGTATCAGAAGAAATTAAAAATGAAATTGCTGCAGAAGTAGCAAAAATGAAAGCCAAAGGGGAAAAAGTGCCGCATTTAGCTGCAATTATTGTAGGTAATGATGGAGCGAGTTTAACCTATGTTGGCAGTAAAGTGAAAGCTTGTGAAAGAGTAGGTTTTGAATCTACTTTAATCAAGATGCCAAGTACAACTTCTGAAACGGAATTACTTGAAAAAATTAAAGAATTAAATGCGGATTCAAATATTGATGGATTTATAGTACAATTGCCTTTACCTCCACAAATTGATACTCAAGAAGTTATTATGGCTATTCATCCTTCTAAAGATGTAGACGGATTTCATCCTGAAAATTTCGGAAAAATGGCTTTAGATATGAGTACATTTATTCCTGCAACACCATTCGGAATTTTAGAATTGTTAGAAAGATATAACGTTCAAACTCAAGGAAAACATACGGTTGTAATTGGAAGAAGTCATATTGTGGGTCGTCCGATGAGTATTTTAATGGGAAGAAAAGGTTTTCCAGGAAATTCAACAGTAACGGTTACGCATACACATACTAAAAACATTACTCAGATAACTTCTCAAGCGGATATAATTATTTCAGCATTAGGTGTTCCAAATTACTTAAAAGCAGAAATGATTAAAGACGATGCAGTAATTATTGATGTGGGTATTACGCGTGTTGCTGATGATACAACTGAAAAAGGGTATAAAATTGTAGGTGATGTAGATTTTGAAAATGTCTCTAAAAAAGCTTCTTTTATTACGCCAGTTCCTGGTGGAGTTGGACCAATGACAATTGCGATGTTATTAAAAAACACTTTAATTGCAAGAGCAAATAAAAAATAAAAGTATAATTAATATAACAAAAAAATGAGAAAGAGCCCGATGTTATGTCGGGCTCTTTTGGTTTAGATTATAATATTAGGTTTTTCGTGTTCTTTTAAAATCATAAACTTATAAAATGTAAAGTGGGATAAACCATAAAAGAAGATTACCATTTGGTAGATAGCTTCACTTTTAAGGTAAAACTTGTTGATGAAAAAAGCGCCAATTTGAATAATAAAAAGAATAGAACTTAGCAGAAGCCAATATCCTTTTATGTCATAATTATTGTTGTAGTGAATAATGGCAATTCCGCCAATAATAGATGTTATTAAGGCGTTTAAAATCCAAACAATTAGCGAATCACCTAGTGAATGTAGAACCAATTCAATAATAAAAAGATACAATATAAAAAACGGTAAACAGGCCAAGGCAATAGCTAAACGATTTTCTTTTGTAATCAAGGGTAATAAGATTAACAATAAGAAGAATTTGTAGCCAATTGAAGAAAAACTACCGTAAATAAATAAGTCTTGATTTCCAGAAGCAAATAGGTAGGAAGCTAATTGATATAGTAATAAGGATATTATGTAGATGATGTTTTTTTTGCCAGTAAATAAGTATAGAAATAAAAGCAAGGGTATTCTTGAAAACCAAAAAACTGATTCCGCACTTGTGAACTTTAAAAAGGAACAAATGCTATAAAGTACTAAGTTTAGAAAGTAAACTAGTATTAGTATATTAATTGTGTTTTTATTTTTTAGTAAGGCTTTAATCATTTAGTTATCTAAATTGATTTTTTCTAACTTATTATTTCAAAATGTATTGTTTGATTTATAAAGATAACTTTTTTTTAAATAATTTAAAAGAATCTTTATTTAGAATGGAAGTTTTTAAACAAAAAAAAAACACCTCTAAGTAGTTAATTTATAACTGTTTAGAGGTGTTTTTTTTTGATTTTATGCTATTTTATTTCGTTACAGAAACTTTGTTTTTGTTTATTATGTAATAAGCAAAAACAATTCCAAGTACTACTAACCACATAATTTGGCTGTCAATTGGCGCAGGAAGTGGGTCAGGATCTGCAGGAGGGTCAACAGGTTGTGCAGTTGCTAAGAAACTAATGAAAGTTAAAAAAACTGTCAAGTATTCTTTTAGTAAATTATTTTTCATTTTATATTTAGATTACGAGGGGTTCTTAATATTATTCACAAAAATATAAAAAAAAACGAAAAAAGAAAGTTTTATTTTAAAAAGTGATGAATTTTTTTAAAATTTAAAATAATTACCTTGTTAAATTCTAAAATTTTAGTTAATATATCTTCAATTAGTTGTTTAATTGTAATCATTTCATATTTTTGCTTGTTGCAAACAAAACCTAATAAAAACAATGAAAATACAAAACATTTTTTTAGCATTATTTTTTACTTTTTGCTTTAATTCATTTGCCCAGAACTCTAAAGATGTACTTTTTACAATTGATAATAATCAGTATTTTACAGATGAATTTAAGAGAATTTATTTAAAAAATTTAGATTTAGTTAAAGATGATTCACAAAAAGATTTAAATCAATATTTAGATTTGTTTATTGGTTATAAGTTAAAAGTAAGTAAAGCTTATAAATTAGGATTGCAAAATAATTCTAAATATCAAAATGAGTTAAGCTCTTATAGAAATCAACTATCTAAAACCTATTTAAACGATTCAAAAGTTACGAATCAATTAATTGAAGAAGCATACAATAGAAGTTTAAAAGAGGTAAAAGCGTCACATATATTATTGTCTTTTGATGAAAGTATTAAAGGAGCAGATACATTAGCTTTTTACAATAAAGCAATGGATTTAAAGAAAAGAATTGAAAAAGGTGAAAATTTTGAAACAGTTGCAGTAGCAAACTCTCAAGATCCATCAGTAGCAGATAACAAAGGAAATTTAGGTTACTTTTCAGCATTTAGAATGGTGTATCCATTTGAATGTGCTGCTTATAAAACAAAAATTGGTGAAATTTCAAATCCGGTTAGAACTCGTTTTGGTTACCATTTAATTAAGGTGACGGATGTTAGAGATAATAAAGGGGAAGTTACAGTTGCTCATATTATGATTTTAAATCCGACAGAATCAACAGTTGAAGCAAAATTGAAAGCGAAACAAACTATTGATGATATTTCTAAAAAAATTCAACAAGGTGAAAGTTTTGAAGCATTGGCTTCGCAGTTTTCTGAAGATAAATCAAGTGCAGCTAAAGGTGGTATATTACAACGTTTTGGAACAGGACAATTAAGTTCTGAAGCATTTGAAAGAATAGCTTTTTCTTTAGACAAAAAAGGTGATATTTCACAACCATTTGAATCTGGTTTTGGTTGGCATGTTGTTAAATTAATTGAAAAACACCCAGTAAAATCTTTCGACGAATCAAAAGTAGATTTAGAGTCTAAAATTAAAAGAGACGAACGTTCGATTATTATAACGAATACTTTAGAAAATAAACTAAAATCAAAATATAAAATCGAAACTAATAAAGTGCAATATCAAAATATTGAAAAAGTTGTAACTGATGCGATTTATAGTCAAACTTGGGAGCTTCCTAAAAATAATGCTTCTATTAAAGGTGATGTTTTAGTTGTTGATAAAATTAAAAAAGTAGAAACAAATTCATTTGTAAATTATATTCATTCACAACAAAAAAACAAATTAACAACTAAACCAGTTAAAAAACTTGTTGCAGAATTATACGAATCTTTTAAAGGGGAACAATTAATTTCTTATTATAACGACAATTTAGAAAATGAATTTCCAGAATTTAAAAACGTAATGGACGAATATAGAGATGGTTTATTACTGTTCGATTTAATGGAAAAAGAAATTTGGACAAAATCTAAAACAGATACAATTGGCTTGCAAAAATATTATGATGCTAACAAATCCAAATACAATTGGAATGAAAGATACGATGTAGATATTTTATCTTCAACTGATGCGAAAGTTATTGAAGCGGCTCAAAAAATGCTTCAAAAAGGAAAGTCAATTGAAGAAATTAAAACTAAATTCAATAAAGACAATAAAGTTGCTATTATGGTAAAATCTGGTTTGTTTGAAAAAAATTATGATATTTTAGACAAAATACCAACACTAACTAAAGGAGTAAAAAACACCTATAAAAATGAAAATTATAGCTTTGTTGTAAATGTGAAGAATAGTAAGCCTGTTGAAACAAAAGCATTTGAAGATTGCAAAAGTAGAGTTGTTAATGATTATCAACAATATTTAGAGTCAACTTGGGTAGACGATTTGAAAAAAGAATTTTCTGTAAAAGTAAATCAAGATGTTTTTGAAAAAGCAAAGCAACAATTAAAATAGAAAATCAATGAAATTATTCGGTTGTATATGTAGCCTGCTTTTATTGCTTTCTTGTGGTAAAGAAAATAATAAAAATAAAGCAGATGCCATTGCCCGAGTAAATAATGAATATTTGTATCGGTCAGATTTAGAAAATTTAGTTCCTGCTGGTACACCAAAAAAAGATAGTATTTCAATTGTTAAAGATTTTATTAACAGATGGGCAACCCAACAATTGCTCATGAATAATGCTAATAAAAACATAAGTAAGAACAAGCAAGTTGAGCTAGACGGATTAATAAATCAGTATAAAATGGATTTATATTCTAAAGCTTATTTGGAACAATTGGTGCTTACGAAAATTGATACCGTAATCACAAAGGAAGAAATTGAAAAATATTACAATACGAATAAAAACAATTTTAAAGCAAATAGTCCGTTAGTGAAGTTGAGGTACATCAACTTAGTAAAAGGAAATAATAAATTAGCAAGTATAAGTGCTAAGTTTTCAAGTTTTAAATCAAAAGATAAAAAAGACTTAAAAAATTTAGCCATTCAGTTTAAAGATTACGCATTTAATGATAGTGTTTGGGTAGATATTGATCAAGTTTATGAAAGATTACCTTTTGTAAATCAAGACAATTTTACAAAATATATTGACGCTGGAATTTCCTATCAATATGCTGATTCGACTTCCATTTGGTTAGTAAAAGTGAGAGATATGGTGCAAAAAAATAATGTTGTGCCTTTGTCATACATTTCGCCAACTATCAAACAGATTATTATAAATAAAAGAAAAACAGATTTAATAAATAAAATTCAAACAGAAATAACAAATGATGCCATTAAAGACAATGATTTCGAAATTTTCAAATAAAACAAGCATTTTAGCATTCGCTTTATTACTATTTTCAGTAGTAACTTTTGCGCAAAAGAAACAAAAAGTAGATGGTGTTGCAGCTGTTGTAGGTAATTATATCGTGTTAGATTCTGATATTGATTTAATGTATTTAGAATTAAAATCTCAAGGTGTAGATGTAGAAAAAATTACACGTTGTGAATTATTAGGAAAGCAATTAGAAGATAAATTATTCGCGCATCAAGCCATTCAAGATAGTATTGTAGTTACAGATGAAGAAGTGAATTCTTTTATGGATAGCCAAATGAATTCAATGGTGGAACAACTTGGTTCAAAAGAGAAATTGTTTGAATACTACAAGAAAAAAGATGAAGAAGATTTTAAAAGCTACTTTTTCGAAATCATCAAAATGAATAAATTGACCTCTCAAATGCAACGTAAAATTGTTGATGATGTTACCGTTACTCCAGATGAAGTAAAACAATTTTTTAATAAAATTCCTGCAGATCAAATTCCAACAATTGGTGCAGAAATTGAATTGTCGCAAATTGTTATAAAACCTGTAGTAAGTAAAGAAGACAAACAAAAAACAATTGATAAATTAAACGAAATAAGAAACGATGTTATCAATAATGGTGGAAGTTTTTACAGTAAAGCCGTAATTTATTCTGAAGATGAAGCTTCAACTTCAAGTGGTGGTTATTATAAAATAAACAAGAAAACACAGTTTGTAAAAGAATTTAAAGATGTAGCATTTCGTTTAAATGAAGGTGAAATTTCTGAACCATTTGAAACTATATTTGGATACCATATTATTTTTGTAGAAAAAATTATTGGACAAGATATTGAATTACGTCATATTGTAATGAGTCCAAAAGTAACTACTGCAGCAACTAACGAAGCTTTAGAGAAAATTGAAAATCTTAAATCGAAAATTGAAAAAGGAGAAATTACTTTCGAAGCAGCGGCAAAAGATTCTTCAGATGATAAAGATACAAAAACAAATGGTGGACTTTTATTAAATCCTCGTACTTCTGAACCTCTTTTCGAAATTTCTAAATTAGATCCATCTTTATATAATCAAGTTAAAGAATTGAAACAAGGTGATGTCTCAAAAGTGTTTTTAGATCAAGAAAGACAAGGTGCTAAATTCTTTAAAATTCTTAAAGTAAATAAAAAAACAGAAGAACACAAAGCAGATTATGCTACTGATTATATGAAGATTAAAGAATTAGCAATTTCTGAAAAACAGTTCAATGAAATTGAAATCTGGAGAAAAGAAAATATTGAAAAAAACTTTGTTAAAGTAAATAACGATTATAAAGATTGTGCTTTCAGTAATAATTGGTTAAAAAAATAATTACTTTTATCTTTTTACTTTTACCTTTTATCTTAAAAAATCATGTCAGACGTAGCAGCAATTGAAAAATTAGTCCAAAAACAAAAGCAATTAAAACAAGAAATTGCTAAAGTTATTGTAGGTCAAGATGAAGTAGTCAACCAAATTGTATTGAGTATCTTTTCTGGTGGACACGCACTATTAGTTGGTGTGCCAGGTTTGGCAAAAACTTTAATGGTAAATACAATTTCGGAAGCTTTAGGTTTAAATTTCAAGCGTATTCAATTTACGCCAGATTTAATGCCTTCTGATATTTTAGGTAGTGAGATTTTAGATGAAACGCGTAATTTTAAATTTATAAAAGGTCCGATTTTCTCTAATATTATTTTAGCAGATGAGATCAACAGAACACCACCAAAAACGCAAGCCGCTTTATTAGAAGCGATGCAAGAAAAATCGGTTACTGTTGCCGGACAAAGTTTTAAATTAGATTTGCCGTTTTTTGTTTTAGCAACTCAAAACCCAATTGAGCAAGAAGGAACTTATCCGTTACCTGAAGCGCAATTAGACCGTTTTATGTTCGCCATAAATTTAGATTATCCAACATTTGAAGAGGAAGTTCAAGTAGTAAAAGCTACAACTTCTGATATAAAAGTGACTGTTAATCCATTATTTTCTGCTGAAGAAATTATTGAATATCAAAACTTAATTAGAAAAATTCCAGTTACAGATAATGTAATTGAATATGCTGTAACTTTAGTTTCTAAAACACGTCCAAATAATCCGTTAGCAACAGATTTTGTGAAAAATTATTTAGATTGGGGTGCAGGTCCACGTGCTTCGCAAAGTTTAATTTTAGCAGCGAAAACTAATGCCGCAATCAATGGGAAATTTTCCCCAGATATTGAAGATGTTCAAGCAGTTGCCTTCGGAATTTTACGTCACAGAATCGTAAAAAATTACAAAGCCGATGCAGAAGGTATTTCGGAAGAAGATATTATTAGAAAATTATTTTAAGTCATATTTCTTATATAAAATAAAAAAAGGTTTTGAATTTTATCAAAACCTTTTTTTGTACGTAAAACCTTTTTTGTCAGTCTTTTATCTATGTTTTATTGTTTTGATAATTATTTTTTTTGAATTAATAAACAAAAGTAGTTTATTTAGGTGTAAATTATGTTTTTTTTGGTATAATTGAATGGTTTTTAATGTTTTATGATTTGTGAAAATTTTTTATATATTTGTTTTCACCTACTAAATCACCTATCATGAAAAACAACTACCTACTATTGTTGTTTGCTGTATTATTTTCAAATGCGCAAATACAGAAAAAAGTTTTATTTATCGGAAATAGCATGACCTATTTTAACGATATGCCTGTGTTATTCGAATCTATCGCTAACGAAAAAGGAAAAAATGTTGATGTAGAATTTTACGCTCCTGGTGGAACAGGTTTCGTTAATCATCATGTTGATTCTAATGTTTACGATCTTTTTGAAAACAATGTATGGGATGTTGTGGTTTTACAACCTGGAACATCTGAATCTGGTGGAGCTTCATCGTCAGTAAATACAACTATTGTTAGAGGAAATCAAATGAAAGATTCAATAAAAAAATATAGTCCTTGTTCTAAAATTTTTTTATACGAAATATCTAATGGGGTTGCTTCTGAAACTTCTTATAATAACTATTTTTTTACCCAAACTAGAATTAAAGATTCTATAACGAAGTTGGCAGATGGCATGCAAATTCCTCTAGTGGTAGCTGGAGAGTGTGCAAGAAACCACTATACAGCTCAACAAGATTTATTTCTTCATAATTCATACGGAGATGTGCATCCTAATTTAAATGGTTCTTATCTAGTGGCTTGTGCCATGTTTTGTACTATTTTTCAAGAACCTGTTTCTGGAGTAGCATTTAATGGTGGAGTTTCTGTGTCCAATGCAACTTATTTCCAAGGAATTGCCGATAATATAATCTTGAATAACAAAGCTTTATGGCGGATTAATACTTTTGATCTCCATGCCGAGTTCAGTGCTTCACAAACGGATAATATCGTCAATTTTACCAATTTATCCACAAATTTCACTTCATTACTCTGGGATTTTGGAGATGGAACAACTTCAACCGATGTTAATCCACAACATTTTTACACCGAATTAGGTTCAAAAACGGTAACCTTAACAGTGACTAGAAATGGTTGTTTTGAAGTTTTTACGAAAAATATTGTAGTAAATGTGTTAAATTCGGATGCATTTATTCCTAATGATGTGACTCTGTTTCCTACCATAACAGATTCTGTCTTTTACATTAAGAGTGAATTTTCATTTAATGGAGTTGTGTATAGTTCTGATGGTCAGCAAATTGCAAAATTAGTAAAAACAGAAAAAGATTTAGCTTTTGATTTAAGCGGTTATGCTGCAGGTGTATATATTGTTAAAATTAATAATGACAGTTACAAAGTGATTAAAAAATAAATTACTTTTTTAACTTTGCGAAATCACATTAGCAATATTTCAGTTGTTAAAAACCATCATAAATGAAAAGATTAAGTGCACTGTTTATATTGTTTTTATTCGCCTTTCAACAACCAGAAGAAAAGTTGCATACTATAATTGGCAAAACAACTTACCCGTTTTGGTTGCAAATTCCAAAAGTTGTTAGCAACGACGAAAAGACACCCGTTTTAATTTTTCTACATGGGAAAAGTCTTTCTGGAACCGATTTAAACAGGGTGAAACGCTATGGTGTATTACGAGCGATGGATAAAGGAAAAAAAATAAATGCGATTGTTATTGCGCCACAAATTGCTTCTGGCAACTGGAATCCGGATAAAGTATTGGAAATCTTAAATTATGTGCAAAAAACGTATAAAACGGATGAAAAACGTGTTTATGTATGTGGTATGAGTTTAGGTGGTTATGGAACGATGCATTTTGTAGGGAAATATCCAGATAGAGTCACAGCTGCAGTTGCGATTTGTGGTGGTGGAAATGTTTCTGATGGTTGTAATTTAGCTAAAGTTCCAATATGGATTCAACATGGCGATAAAGATTATATTGTAAAAATGTCAGAATCGAAAAAAGTATATGACGCCATTAAAAAATGCAATCCCAAAGCAGATGCCACTTTAACCATTATAAAAGGCGGAAATCACGGAAATGTAGAAAATTTATTTCACCAAAATGCTATGTACGATTGGATGTTTAAATATGTGAAATAATTTTTACATCCAAACCTGTTTTTTTTTCGTAAATGATTTCAGAAAAGCACGCATGAAGTAGTGCTTATTTGTAAATTCTTCGTTATGGAAATTATTATCACAACAACCTTAATCGCAATTTCAACTTATTTTTATTTTAAAAATTGGTATTTGGATAAACAAATTAAGAGCTTGGCAAAGTCTGAAATTTGCTGATTTGATAAAATACCCTATTGTTTTTTTCGAAATTCGTAGTATAAATTATCAAAATTAAGAATTCTTAAAAAAAAGCTATTTAATACGTTTATTTTTGAATTAAATTCAGTAAAATAGAATAATTACAAATAATAATTTTATTAATATCGTTTTTTGTTATAAATTTTTTAATCCAAAAAGAATTATTTAAATTTGTACCACTTTAGAAAAAAGTACAAACAAATTAACAAATTTATTATATAGAATTCGATATGGAAATGCATCTTTATAAAGAATATATTAAGGAAATTGAAGAAAGAAAAACACAAGGTCTTCACCCAAAACCAATAGATGGAGCTGAATTATTAAGCGAAATTATTACTCAAATCAAAGAGGTAAATAATGAAAACAGAGAAGATTCTCTACAGTTTTTTATCTATAACACTTTACCTGGTACAACAAGTGCTGCCTCAGAAAAAGCAAAATTCTTAAAAGAAATTATTCTTGGTGAAGAAGTGGTAAATGAAATTACTCCTGAATTTGCTTTCGAATTATTATCACATATGAAAGGTGGTCCTTCAATTGGAGTATTATTAGATTTAGCTTTAGGAAATGATATTGCTATTGCTACAGCTGCTGCCAAAGTTCTTAAAACTCAAGTATATCTTTACGATGCCGATATGGATCGTCTAAAAGCGGCATTTGAAAGTAATAATGAAGTGGCTAGAGAAATTTTAGAAAGTTATGCTCAAGCAGAATTTTTTACAAAACTTCCAGAAGTAGCAGAAGAAATTAAAGTCGTTACTTTTATCGCAGGTGAAGGAGATATTTCAACAGATTTACTTTCTCCAGGTAACCAAGCTCACTCACGTTCAGATCGTGAATTGCACGGTAAATGTATGATTACACCTCAAGCTCAAGACGAAATCAAAGCCTTGCAAGCACAACATCCAGACAAATCTGTAATGTTAATTGCAGAAAGAGGAACAATGGGAGTTGGTTCATCTCGTATGTCAGGTGTAAATAACGTAGCACTTTGGACAGGTAAACAAGCAAGTCCATATGTGCCATTTGTAAACTTTATGCCAATTGTTGCAGGAACAAACGGAATTTCTCCAATTTTCCTAACAACTGTTGATGTTACTGGTGGAATTGGTTTAGACTTGAAAAACTGGGTAAAAAAGACAGACGCTAACGGAGAAGTTGTTCGTAACGAAAGTGGTGATCCAGTTTTAGAAGAAACGTATTCTGTAGCAACAGGAACGGTTCTTACCATTAATACAAAATCAAAAAAATTATATAACGGAGACCAAGAATTAATTGACATTTCTAAAGCTTTCACGCCTCAGAAAATGGAATTCATCAAAGCTGGTGGTTCTTACGCGATTGTTTTCGGTAAAAAAATTCAAACTTTTGCAGCTAAGACTTTAGGAATTGAAGCACCTCTAGTTTATGCGCCTTCAAAAGAAGTTTCAATTGAAGGACAAGGTTTAACAGCTGTTGAAAAAATCTTTAACAGAAATTCTGTAGGAACCATTTCTAAAAAAGCATTACACGCTGGTTCTGATGTTCGTGTAGAAGTTAATATCGTTGGTTCTCAAGATACAACTGGATTAATGACTGCTCAAGAATTAGAATCTATGGCTGCAACAGTTATTTCGCCAATCGTTGACGGTGCTTACCAATCTGGTTGTCATACGGCTTCTGTTTGGGATAAAAAAGCGCAAGCCAACATTCCGAAATTAATGAAATTCATGAATGATTTCGGTTTAATTACCGCTCGTGATCCAAAAGGTCAATATCATGCGATGACAGACGTAATTCATAAGGTTCTTAACGATATTGTAATTGACGAATGGGCTATCATTATTGGTGGTGACTCACATACAAGAATGTCAAAAGGTGTAGCTTTCGGTGCCGATTCAGGTACTGTTGCTTTAGCTTTAGCAACTGGAGAAGCTTCAATGCCAATTCCAGAATCTGTAAAAGTGACTTTCAAAGGTGAAATGGCAAGTTATATGGATTTCCGTGATGTGGTTCACGCTACTCAAGCCCAAATGTTACATAAATTTGGTGGAGAAAATGTTTTCCAAGGAAGAATTATTGAAGTGCATTTAGGAACGCTTACAGCCGATCAAGCTTTTACATTTACAGATTGGACTGCCGAAATGAAAGCCAAAGCTTCAATTTGTATTTCTGAAGATGATACTTTAGTGGAATCTTTAGAAATTGCGAAAGGAAGAATCCAAATCATGATTGATAAAGGAATGGACAACAAAACACAGGTTCTTCAAGGATTAATCAATAAAGCAAACAAGAGAATCGCTGAAATTAAATCAGGTGAGAAACCAGCTTTAACTCCAGATGCCAATGCAAAATATTATGCGGAGGTTGAAATTGATTTAGATGTGATTAACGAACCAATGATTGCTGATCCAGATGTAAATAACAAAGATGTTTCTAAAAGATACACACACGATACTATTCGTCCACTTTCTTTCTACGGAGGTGATAAAAAAGTAGATTTAGGATTTATCGGTTCTTGTATGGTGCATAAAGGTGATATGAAAATCTTAGCGCAAATGCTTAAAAATGTGGAAGCACAAAACGGAGAAGTTAAATTTAATGCACCGTTAGTTGTCGCACCACCAACATACAATATCGTAGATGAATTAAAAGCAGAAGGAGATTGGGAAGTTTTACAAAGATATTCTGGTTTCGAATTTAATGATAACGCTCCAAAAGGTGCCGCTCGTACAGAATACGAAAACATGTTGTATTTAGAGCGTCCAGGTTGTAACCTTTGTATGGGTAACCAAGAAAAAGCTTCTAAAGGAGATACGGTTATGGCAACATCAACACGTTTGTTCCAAGGTCGTGTGGTAGAAGATACGGATGAGAAAAAAGGAGAATCATTACTTTCTTCTACGCCAGTGGTAGTTTTATCTACAATTTTAGGAAGAACGCCAACTATTGAAGAATACAAAAAAGCAGTTGAAGGTATCAATTTAACCAAATTCGCACCTTCTCATAAACTATTAGTGAACTAATCAAATAGTTAGCAAATTATAAATTGAAAAGCCCGAGTCATAAACTCGGGCTTTTTCTTTTATTACTTCTTTATTTTTTGTAAATTGGGATGATTAAATTCAAACAAACAACATAAAATAAATACTATGGCATTCGATATAAAAATGATTGAAAAAGTGTACGCAAATATGGCTTCTCGTGTAGATAAAGCACGTGAGTTAGTCGGTCGTCCACTTACCTTAACGGAGAAAATTTTATATTCTCATCTTTGGGAAAAAACGCCAACAACCACTTTCACAAGAGGTGTAGATTATGTGGATTTCGCTCCAGATAGAGTAGCGTGTCAAGATGCAACCGCGCAAATGGCCTTATTGCAATTTATGCACGCGGGTAAAAAAACAGTCGCAGTTCCAACAACAGTGCATTGCGATCACTTAATTCAAGCAAAATCTGGTGCTACAGAAGATTTAGCTTTCGCGAATAAACAATCTAAAGAAGTTTTCGATTTCCTTTCGTCAGTTTCCAATAAATACGGAATTGGGTTTTGGAAACCAGGTTCTGGAATTATTCACCAAATCGTTTTAGAAAATTATGCTTTCCCTGGCGGAATGATGATTGGTACCGATTCTCATACAGTTAACGCCGGTGGTTTAGGTATGTTGGCAATTGGTGTTGGTGGTGCAGATGCGGTTGATGTTATGTCGGGAATGTCTTGGGAATTGAAATTTCCAAAATTAATCGGCGTAAAATTAACAGGTAAATTAAATGGTTGGACGTCTCCAAAAGATGTAATCTTAAAAGTAGCTGATATTCTTACTGTAAAAGGTGGAACTGGAGCTGTTGTAGAATATTTTGGTGAAGGTGCTATTTCTATGTCTTGTACAGGAAAAGGTACGATTTGTAATATGGGTGCAGAAATTGGAGCTACAACTTCTACTTTTGGTTACGATGATTCGATGAGAAGATATTTAGCGGCAACAGGTCGTCAAAATGTGGTAAATGCAGCAGATAAAGTCGCGGATTATTTAACAGGTGATGTAGATGTATATGCTAATCCAGAGAACTATTTCGATCAATTAATTGAAATTAACTTATCAGAATTAGAACCTCATATTAACGGACCATTCACACCAGATAGAGGAACGCCAGTTTCTAAAATGAAAGAGGAAGCCGCTCAAAACGGTTGGCCCATAAAAGTAGAATGGGGTTTAATTGGTTCTTGTACGAATTCTTCTTATGAAGATATGAGTCGAGCCGCATCAATTGTGGAACAAGCCGTAGCACACGGAATCACACCAAAAGCGGAATTCGGAATCAATCCAGGTTCAGAACAAATTAGATATACCATTGAAAGAGACGGAATTATCGCTACTTTCGAAAAAATGGGAACGAAAGTCTTTACTAATGCTTGCGGACCATGTATCGGGCAATGGGATAGAGCAGGAGCAGACAAACAAGAAAAAAACACGATTATTCACTCTTTTAACCGTAATTTTTCTAAAAGAGCTGATGGAAATCCAAATACACACGCGTTTGTAACTTCTCCAGAAATGGTAGCGGCTATCGCAATTTCTGGTCGTTTAGATTTCAATCCATTGACAGATACACTTTTGAGTGATAGTGGCGAAGAAGTAAAATTAAACCCACCAAAAGGAGAAGAATTACCGACTAAAGGTTTCGATGTTGAAGACGCCGGTTTTCAAGCGCCAGCTGAAGATGGTTCTTCGGTTGAGGTTGTGGTTTCTCCAAATTCAGATAGATTACAATTGTTAGCGCCATTTGCACCTTGGAACGGAAAAAATATTGAAGGTGCGAAGTTGTTGATTAAAGCATTCGGAAAATGTACAACCGATCATATTTCTATGGCCGGACCATGGTTACGTTTCCGTGGACATTTAGATAATATTTCAAACAATATGTTAATAGGTGCAGAAAATGCTTTCAATAAAAAAGCCAATTCAGTTAAAAATCAATTAACGGGTGAATATGGTGAAGTTCCTGCGGTTGCGAGAGCTTACAAATCAGTTGGAATTCCTTCAGTTGTTGTAGGAGATCACAATTATGGAGAAGGTTCTTCACGTGAACACGCAGCTATGGAACCACGTTTCTTAGGTGTAGTTGCGGTTTTAGTAAAATCGTTTGCTCGTATTCATGAAACGAACTTGAAAAAACAAGGAATGTTAGGTTTAACCTTTGCGAACGAAGCAGATTACGAAAAAATTAAAGAAGATGATACTATCAATTTCTTAGATTTAACAGAATTTGCACCAGGAAAACCCTTAACCTTAGAGTTTGTCCATGTAGACGGTACAAAAGATATCATTTTAGCGAATCACACGTACAACGAAAGCCAAATTGGTTGGTTTGTTGCAGGTTCTGCTTTAAATTTAATAGCTGCTGGAAAAGCGTAATTCGATTTTAATATAAATAGAAAACTCCAAGTGTTTGCTTGGAGTTTTTTTATTTTAATTTCTTCTCCTTCATTACAATCCTAATCAACCAAAACAAATGCAAGGCTACAATAGGAAGCACAATTAATAATTGAACTTTACCTACAATATAAGCCAAGTAAATTAGTGTGAAAGCAATGCAAATTTGTCCAAATAAAATGATTTTTTGTGTATTTTTTTTCCAATAGTAAAATGCGAAAACAAGTAATAATGGGTTAAATAATAGGATATTGTAATTCCATAAAATTTCTTCGTGAAGGGAATACAAGCCTACCAAACTAAAGAACAATCCTAATAATCCTGCGAAAATAAAATAGGTAATTTGTATGCCTTTTTTGTTTAATAAAATCAAAACAACAATCGTAGCTATTAATGAATAAATAGAGTTTACATAAGAAAACGGAACTGTAATCGTTTCTTCGGTTAAAACTTTTGTGGGTTTTGCAATTTTTTGTCCGTTTTGAGTGGCTGTTTCTAACACTTTTTCGAATTCTAAAGGTAAAAATAGGCGAGAAGCAGGTTGGTCGACTTTCGTGCCAAAAATAATTTGAATGCCTAATTTCATATAAAAATCCGACATATACGGATATAAAATTTCTCTATAACTTTGTTCTGATTTTGGTTGTTTTAGAATTTCTTCTCCTAAAATTTTATTAATTTTATCTAGAACCATTGTCGTACAATTTTTATCAATAAATTTATACGTATAAAAACGTTCATCTGATGTTAAACTGTTGTTGAGTTCGTTTAGAAGTTGTTGTTTTTGTTGAGGTGTTAAATTCAATTCTTGTTCTACAATACTTCTGCCGTCTAATTTGTAATTGTATTCAAAATCGTAGTAATTATCACTCGTTACGAAATATTGTAAATCGCCTTTAACAAATTTCATCATAAAATTAGGCGTCGTAAAATCGAAAGCACCATAATTATAGACGACATCAATTTGGTTCACAAAATCGGTAATTCGAATTCCGGTGTGACCATACATCGCGTAAGAAACTGGCGCCGTTCCGCAAGTTAAAATACTCACTTTAGCATTGTCAGATAAAGTAACGCTTTGCGAAAAACTAAGAATTGGAAATAATAAGAAAAGTATTTTTTTTAGCATATTGGTACGCAGATTTTGCGGATTTAACTGGTTTATACTGATTTTATTTTACTGAACACTCAAAACTGAACACTAAATACTCTGGAATTATCTTCTAAAAATACCTAAATCCACTTTTACAGAAAATACGTTGGAATATAAAGCGGCACTTTGATTTCCTAAATCGGTTAAAGCGTAATCGACTTGAATGCCTTTGTATTTGAATCCTAAACCAATATTCGGTTGAAAACTAACTTTATTGGTGTTGTCAATTTGTGTAATTTGTTGAAAATTTCCCACTCCAGCGCGTAAAAAAGCTAAATCGATATAGCCAAATTCAAAACCAACGGCTGGATTAATACTTACCACACTTGTTGAAATAATATCATTAGTTTGCGCGAATTCCATATTCAAATTGGCTGCAGTGGTTAACGTATAATCGTAATGAAATTCGAATTTTTTCGATAGTCCTAATTGCGCTTTCGGTAAAGTAATCTCACTAGTTTCTGGTAATTCTTGGTTTTCACCTGGAACGGCATTTTTAATTTTTTCGTATTCTTCTTCGTTAATACTCCAAGTGTTGTAAGTTGTAGTAATATCTCGTAACATCAATCCGAATTTCCAATCGTTTTGTCCTTCGAATTGTAAACCTAAATCGAATCCAAATCCCCAAGAAGAAGCGAAATTTCCAATAATTCTTCGGATTACTTTCGCATTTACACCATAATTGAAGCCTTGAATTGGTAATTTTCTGGCGTAAGAGAAAGTTACACCATAATCGGCAGTAGAAAAAAGAGAAATTCTATTGTAATCAATATTTCCTTCACTGTCAATTAATTGCGTTGTATTCAAAATATCATCCACTCCAAAACGGATTAGGGAAAGTCCCCAAGCACTTCTGTCGTCAATAGGCATGGCAAAAGCAGCGTAATCATATTGCGCAATATTGGCAAAATAATTCGCGTGCATTAAGGCAATTTGTTTGTCTTCCAGTTGTAAAATTCCGGCTGGATTCCAATATCCCGAATTCACATCAGCAGTTTGTGCGGTTACGGCATTACTCATTCCTAACGCAGCAGCATCAACCCCAATGTTTAAAAATTCGTTGGAATATTTACGAATAGTTTGTGCCGAAATTGACTGTGAAGCCAATATGACAAATAAAAATAGTATCTTCTTCAAAGCAAATTTAATTCTCACAACAAATATCATAATTTCTTACTTAATAAACTCAAATTCTTTCATTTTATTGTTTACATTTGCTATAGAATTTATCACATTTAAGAAATTTTTAAGAAGATGAGCATAAAAAAACACATTCCTAACGTTATTACCTTATTAAATTTATTTGCGGGTTTATGCGCTTTAATTCACGCATTCAACGGAAGTTATAGAGAAGCTTTTTCTTTAGTTTGTTTAGGGGTTTTCTTCGATTTTTGGGATGGTTTCTTTGCCAGAATTTGGAAAGTTCAAAGTCCAATTGGTTTACAATTAGATTCTTTGGCAGATATGGTAACCAGTGGTGTTGTACCAGGTTTGGTGATGTATAAAATGTTAGGCGATATTCAGGAAAATCAAGCACAATATAACTTAACGGAAGATACGTATTATATGGGTATTGTACCATATTTAGGTTTTTTAATCACTTTAGCATCTTGTTACAGGTTAGCGAAATTTAATGTAGATACACGTCAAACGGATTCATTTATTGGTTTACCAACTCCAGCTAATGCGTTGTTAATTATGAGTATTCCAATGATTCAGTTTCAATATACTGATGTTGATTTTGTGATAGAAACTTTAAGTAATCCGTATGTTTTAGTTGGAATTTCAGTTTTAAGCTCATATTTATTAAATGCAGAAATTCCTTTATTTTCTTTAAAAGTGAAGAGTTTCAGCTGGGAAAAGTATAAAATGCAATTAGTGTTTTTAATTCTTTCTGTAATTTTAATTGCTTTGTTAGAATTCATTGCGATTCCAATTATCATTTTATTATATGTGCTTTTATCGGTTGTAAATAATGCTGTTTTTAAGAAAGTTTAGAAATTGGCACACAGATTTTGCCGATTTGAATGGATTTTATAATCTGCGAAATCCATTAAATCTGCGTGAGAAAAAATAAAATTAGCCTGCGAAGCAAATCGATTTAAAATATAAATGGCAACCAGAAGAAAATATCCTTCTAAAAGTAAAAAACAAACTATAATTAGTCCGAAATCTGTGAAATGGATTCTTGGACTTTTTTTGTTATTGTTCACGATTATTTTTGTCTATCAGAAAAAAGATGGGATTTTATATTATTTAGGATTTAAAATAAATAAGAACGAATTAACGGCCAATCAAAGAAAATTAGAGGATAAACGTATTAACGATATTGTTGTAAATCACAAAGGGAAAATTTTCGGAATTGATGTTTCTCAGTATCAAGGCACCATTGATTGGGATAATGTAGAAGCGGTTGAAGAGCAATTTGAATTGAAATTCGTCATTGTTCGCGCCACAGCCGGAAGTAATAAAGTCGATTTAAAATTCAAGAAAAATTGGAGAAACTTAACGGAATCCATGTACATTCAAGGAGCGTATCATTATTATCGTCCAGATGAAAATTCTACAGATCAAGCGAATAATTTTATTAAAAATGTCAAATTACGAAAAGGTCATTTGCCTCCAATTTTAGATATCGAAAAAATGCCAAAAGGACAATCAATGGACAAACTAAAAGAAGGTTTACAAAATTGGTTAACCATCGTAGAAAAACATTACAGAGTAAAACCGATTATTTACACAGGTGAAAAATATTACGAAGATTTTTTACAAGAAGATTTTCCTAGTTATCAATTTTGGATAGCGAATTACAATCCATGGAAAGAAAAAATTGAAGATGACTATTTAATGTGGCAATTTACGGAAAAAGCCCAACTTCATGGCATCGATGAATTAGTTGATGTCAATGTTTTCAACGGAAACGTTGATGATTTAAAGAAAGTCTGTATAAAGTAATAGGTACGCGGATGACGCGGATTTGAATCGATTTACACTGATTTTTATACTTGTTTTGAAAAATTTAACCACATAGAATTAAATAATAAACGTTATGCGTAAAGTCATTTCATTCAAAATAATAAACATAGCTATATGAGTTATTTCAAGCGTAGCACCTAAAATTCAAAGCAAAATAAATAAACCTATGTGGTTAAAAAAAACTATATATCTAATTCAATTTCTTTCGGAGCATTGAAATCGATTTTAGTTTTTCTTAATTCGAAATTCTGACCTAAATATACTCTTCTAACCATTTCATCTTCCACCAATTCTTCTGGTTTTCCGGCTTTTAAAATTCCACCTTCAAACATTAAGTAGGTTTTGTCGGTAATTGCTAAAGTTTCTTGTACGTTATGGTCGGTAATTAAAATTCCGATGTTTTTGTTTTTTAATTGAGCTACAATTCTTTGAATATCTTCAACCGCAACTGGGTCAACTCCAGCAAAAGGCTCGTCTAATAAAATGAATTTTGGATCGGTTGCTAAACAACGCGCAATTTCAGTTCTTCTTCGTTCACCACCAGATAATAAATCACCACGATTGGTACGAATATGACCTAAAGAAAACTCTTCAATTAAGCTTTCCATTTTTGCTTCTTGTTCTTTTTTGGTAAGTGTTGTTAATTGTAAAACCGATAAAATATTGTCTTCAATACTCAATTTTCTAAAAACCGAAGCTTCTTGTGCCAAATAACCAATTCCGTTTTGTGCACGTTTGTACATCGGAAAATCGGTAATATTCATATCGTCTAAATAAATATTTCCGCTATTGGGTTTAACCAAACCTACAATCATGTAAAAAGAAGTCGTTTTTCCAGCGCCATTCGGACCTAATAAACCCACAATTTCTCCTTGATTTACTTCAACTGAAATCCCTTTTACAACACTTCTTTTCTTGTACGTTTTAACTAAATTTTCGGCTCTTAATTTCATTGCTGCTGAATTTATTTCAGTACCTCATTAAAGATACTTGATTTTGTTTTACAAATAAACGAATATTCAAATAAACGTTTACACTAATTAACAATTATTTAGTTCCTGCTTCTTCCAACGCTTCCCAAAATTCATACGCCCTTCTTAAATGTGGAATCACAATCGTACCACCAACTAAAGTCGCAATACTCATCGATTCCATCATTTCTGTACGATTCACTCCGTTTTTGTAAGCTGTTTCTAAATGGTATTTGATACAATCATCGCAACGTAAAACTGCTGAAGCTACTAAACCTAATAACTCTTTTGTTTTTACATCTAGCGCACCTTCGCTATAAGCGTTAGTGTCTAAATTGAAAATTCTTTTGATTACTTTGTTGTCATCGGCTAATAATTTTTCATTCATTTTAGCACGATAGTCGTTGAATTCTGTAATTAAATCACTCATTATATTGTAGTTGTAGATTTGTTATTTTTTTTATTTATGAAAGCACTGATGAAAATACTAATTTCAAATAAAACCACTAGCGGAATCGTTACGATAACTTGACTAATTACATCTGGTGGTGTTACAATCGCAGCAATAATCAGGATAATTACATAGGCCCATTTTCTATATTCTCTTAAAAAGGCAGGAGTTACTAATCCTAAAGAAGATAAGAAATAGATGATAATTGGTAATTCGAAAACTAATCCAGTTGCTAATGTTGTTGTTTTTACTGTTCCAATGTAGGAATTCACATTAATATCGTTTTTAATCACATCTGAAACAGAGAATGTAGATAAGAAGTTTAACGATAAAGGTGTCAATACGAAATATCCAAAAGCGACTCCCATAAAGAATAATAAAGAAGAAATTACGATGAATTTCACGGCATTTCTCTTTTCTTTTTTATACAAAGCTGGACTAATGAAATTCCAAAATTGTAATAAAATGTAAGGAAAACAAATGATGAATCCTGCGGTAATACACGTCCAAACCATTAAAGAAATTTGACCTTCAATTTCTGTGTTTTGAATACTGAAATTTAAAGTCGCATCACAAAAACTTTTGTCTAAATCGTATTTATTGGCCAAATCACAGAAAAACTGATAGGTAATAAAATCACCTTTCATTGGTCCGAAAATAATGGTGTTGAAAATATAATCATTAAAGAGATAAGCAATCGCTCCTCCAATTAATATAGCTGCTGAACTTCTTACTAATAACCATCTTAATTCTTCAAGATGATCTAAAAAAGTCATTTCGTTAATGTTTTTTTTATTCTTTTTTGCCATTATACAATTCCTTCTTTTAAAATATCGTGTAAATGCAACACACCTTTGTAAGTTCCATTATCAATCACCATTAATTGTGTAATTTTATAATCTTCCAAAACATCTAAAGCCTCAGCAACTAAAACCGTTGAAGCAATTGATTTTGGATTTTTGGTCATAATATCTTTCGCAGTTAAATCAGAAAAAGTTTCTCTATCGGTTAACATTCTTCTTATATCACCATCGGTAATAATTCCAATAACCACATCATTTTCAATCACGGCTGTAACACCTAAACGTTTTTCAGAAATTTCCATAATCACTTTCTTGATCGAAGCGTTTGGAGCAACTTGTGGCGCGTGCGTATTGTCTAACATGTCTTTTACACGCAATAATAATTTCTTACCTAAAGCACCACCAGGATGATATTTAGCAAAATCTTCTGCTTGAAAATTTCTCAATTTCATCAAACAAACGGCAATCGCATCGCCTAAAACCAATTGCGCAGTCGTGCTGTTTGTTGGAGCTAAACCAAGTGGACAACTTTCTTCATCAATATGTGCATGCAAAACTAAATCAGAAGAAGTGGCTAAAAATGAGGTTGGATTAGCAGTCATTCCAATTAATGTCGTGCCAAAGTTTTTAATAATCGGCGCTAAAACTTTAATTTCCGGACTGTTTCCACTTTTAGAAATGCAAAGTACTAAATCGCCAGTTTGAATCATACCTAAATCGCCGTGAATGGCTTCAGCCGCATGTAAAAATATCGATGGAGTTCCAGTTGAATTTAAAGTTGCGACAATTTTTTGTGCGATTATGGCGCTTTTTCCAATTCCAGTTACCACTAATCTTCCTTTTGATTCGAAGATAAGTTGCACGGTTTTAGCAAAATCATCAGTAAGATAATTTGTAAGTTTTTGGATACTTTCGCTTTGTGAAAGTATAGATTGTTTCGCGTTTTCTAAGATGGTTTGTGTTGTATTCAAAATTAAATGAATTATATTTTTGTTTTTAAAGAATAATTGTATCTTTATGTTTGCAAATTTAGACAAAATTCAAATAATATTTGTCTAAAATTATTTGTTTTAAGTTCAACCCCACATTTATGACAGAACAAAATATAGATTTATACAAAGAATTAAAAAAATACTTTGGTTTTTCTCAGTTTAAAGGCTTACAAGAAAAAGTAGTTACTAGTATTATATCTGGTAATAATACTTTTGTTATTATGCCAACTGGTGGTGGTAAATCTTTATGTTACCAATTACCTGCTTTAGTTTTGGAAGGAACTGCAATTGTTGTTTCTCCTCTAATTGCCTTAATGAAAAATCAAGTTGACGCTATTAGAAGTATGGGTTCAGACGTTGGTGTGGCGCATGTTTTAAATTCTTCACTTAATAAAACAGAAGTCAATCAGGTAAAAGCAGATATTTTATCAGGTAAAACTAAAATGCTTTACGTTGCTCCAGAATCTCTAACAAAAGAAGATTATATTCAGTTTCTAAAATCGGTCAAGATTTCATTTGTTGCCATTGACGAAGCGCATTGTATTTCGGAATGGGGTCACGATTTTCGACCAGAATACAGAAACTTAAGAAGCATTATCAAACAATTAGGAGATGTGCCTATTATTGGATTAACAGCTACGGCAACTCCAAAAGTGCAAGAAGATATCTTGAAAAACTTGGATATGCCAAATGCCAATACATTTAAAGCTTCTTTTAATAGACCTAATTTATATTACGAAATACGCCCAAAAACGAAAAACGTTCAAGGCGATTTAATACGATTTATTAAGCAACACAAAGGCAAATCAGGTGTTATTTATTGCTTAAGTCGAAAAAAAGTTGAAGAAATTGCACAAGTTTTACAAGTAAACGGAATTTCTGCCGTTCCTTATCATGCCGGTTTAGATGCGAAAACACGAGCGAAACATCAAGATATGTTTTTGATGGAAGATGTAGATGTGGTGGTAGCAACTATCGCTTTCGGTATGGGAATTGACAAACCAGATGTGCGTTTCGTAATTCATCATGATATTCCAAAATCTTTAGAGAGTTATTACCAAGAAACTGGTAGAGCCGGAAGAGATGATGGGGAAGGAATTTGCTTGGCGTATTATTCATACAAAGACATCGAAAAGTTAGAAAAATTCATGTCGGGTAAACCAATTGCTGAACAAGAAATTGGCTATGCTTTACTACAAGAAGTGGTGGCTTACGCCGAAACATCAATGTCGAGAAGAAAATATTTACTACATTATTTCGGAGAAGAATTCGATGAGGTAAACGGCGATGGTGCGGATATGGATGATAATGTTAGAAATCCGAAAAAGAAAACAGAAGCGCAAGATCAAATTGTTACTTTGTTAGAAGTCATTAACGATACGAAACAATTATTCAAACCAAAAGAAGTTATACTAGCTTTAGTGGGTAAAATTAATGCTATAATTAAAGCTCAAAAAATAGATACGCTTAAAACTTTCGGAAGTGGAAAAGCCCATGATGAAAAATATTGGATGGCATTAATTCGTCAGGTTCTAGTAGCTGGGTTCATCTCAAAAGACATTGAAAGTTACGGTGTGTTAAAAGTAACTCAAGCTGGAAATGATTTTATTAAAAAGCCCTATTCATTTATGGTGGCGGAAGATCACGAGTTTAGCGAAGAAGAAGATGAAAACATCATCGCAGCAGCAAAAGCAACAGGTACAGCTGATGAAGCTTTAATGACGATGTTGAAAGATTTACGAAAAAAAGAAGCGAAGAAACATAATGTGCCACCATTTGTAGTTTTCCAAGATCCCTCTTTGGAAGATATGGCTTTGAAATATCCAATTTCAATTGATGAATTAAGTAATGTTCACGGAGTTGGAGAAGGAAAAGCGAAGAAATTCGGTAAACCATTTATCGAATTAATTTCAAGATATGTAGAAGATAATGACATTATTCGTCCAGATGATTTAGTGGTGAAATCGACTGGTGCGAATTCAGCCAATAAATTATATATCATTCAAAATATTGATAGAAAATTAGCTTTAGACGATATAGCTTCTGCAAAAGGATTAAAGTTTGATGATTTGTTGAAAGAAATGGAACAAATCGTTTTTTCTGGAACGAAATTGAACATAAAATATTGGATTGACGATATCTTAGACGAAGACCAACAAGAAGAAATTCACGAATATTTCATGGAATCAGAATCGGATAGTATAGAAAAAGCCTTAAAAGAATTTGATGGTGATTACGATACCGAAGAACTTCGATTGATGCGAATTAAATTTATTAGCGAAGTCGCAAACTAGATTCCACTATACAACTAATCCTTCCCACTTGGACAAGAAGTTAGGCGGAGACTTATTGTCTTGTGCTATTCAAGAAGCCTGGAAGTTTAATATTAACAGAGTATGGCTTCAGACCTGTTTGTTGGATCATGAAAATGCGAGAAAAAATTATATAGCTAGGGGTTTTACTTTTTATAAAGAAGAATTTTCGGAGGAAGACTGTTATTCAGAAGAAACAGTAGCGACTCAAATAGGTGAATTCTTTTTAGATTATACCAAACGTTTTGCTGTTTACCCAGATTTGAATTCCATCATTAAAAAGCTTCAATCAAGGGAAGTGTAATTAATAGAATTACTATTTTGTTATAATATTTGGTGCTTCAGTTTTATGAGAATTTTCTTTTTTATGAATTTATTTAAAAAAGGGTGCTTTTTTACAAGACAACCATCTTTCTCAAATAAATTAAATTTTTACGGTTTTGAATAGTTTTAAATTCCTTTAGGTTTAACTAACGTGGCCTATTTAGGAGTCATTGGTTTTTATTCAGTAATTAAAACAGGAGAAGTTTCCACTAAATATAATTCTTCCGTTGGTGCCGTTGTACCTTATCCCTACAAGACCCGTGACACCTACACGAATTCTTTCTATGTTGTTTGTGGCGATGTTCAAGTCGTTTACATCGGTAGTTCCTATAAAATTTGCTCCCGCAGTTGTTTCAGCGTTCCTGTTTAAACTCTATCCTGAGCCTCCTTCAATTGTTTTCTAGGCCCCCACCCAGTTGTAAAATCCGGCGATTGCATCAGTTTGATAAACTAGTAAGCTGTTTGCGGGAGCAATAATAGTCCCTCGTTGTGCTTGTGTCATTCTTTATTTAAGCAATTTTTTTGTTTTTTCGCTTCTAAACTCTAACTCTTTGATTTTAACTTTTTTTTCTTGTGTCGCTTGATAGCAACAGAAATAATTTCAGAGTAATTTACTGTTAATCGTTCTCCTTCTTCTTTAACTAAAACACCTGGGGTTTCTTCTTGGAAAGTTCTACCACTTCTTGTGCTGGAAAACCAATTTTAATGAATGGGATGCATTTAAATTAAAACGATAAACAATATTTTGAATTTAAAAACTATAATAATTGATGCTGCAATTTTATGAGAACATATTTTTTACAGGAAATTGAAATTTTCATATTATCTATTTCTCTATATGAATTTCTGTGTTGGTGTTTATGTTTCATACTGTAAAAATTTTACTCAATTGATGAGAATCTCAAACTTTAAAGAGCATTCCGTCTTATAATAATTCAATTTACTGTTTTATGATTTTGTTTAAAAAAGGGGGCTTTTTGACAAGACACCCCTTTTTCTCAAACAAATTAATTTTTTAATGGACAAATAAATTCGTCCTTTTCAATTTTTGCTATGTAAACCACTCTAATTTCGTGTTTAAATAGTTCCCAAATATTTTTTTCTCTTTTTTGAATGAATTTTAATATTAGATAATGTGTCGAAAAAAAAATAATGATAAGCTATGTCTAAAAAAGAACTAATGTTTTCTTTTTTTGTTTTTAAGTTTTTTTATCATTTTTTCTAATTCTTCATTTGTTTTCTTCAATTCCTCGATTTGAACCTGTTGTTCCTGAATAGCTTTGATGCTCACGGGGATTATTTCTGCATAACTAACCCCCAATCGTTCCATTTCTTTTTGAACTAAAACGCCTGGATTTTCTTCATATTCTTTCCATTCGGTGTCTTCGATTACTTCAGGCAGTACAGGTTTGATTTCTTGTGCAATAAAGCCTAGTTTAGTTTCTCTATCTTTTGCCGGTATGATAAAATTGTCCTTTTTTTCTTCTTTCCATTTGAATGAAACAGGCTTTAGCTTCAAGATTTCGTTCAAACCGTATTTCAAGGGTTCTATTTTTTCTTTGTCTCTGATATCCGATGTTTGAATGACTCCATTTTGGGAATAAACATCTTTCCAGCGCATTGTGCCCGATCCTAAGTTTGCGCCGTTATCTGTTATTGGAGAGAATTCTTCGTTAAATCGAAGTTCCGCCACGCCATCTTTAATGATTTCAACCGATCCAAATTGAACTTGAGTTCCAGTAGCGAATCCGTTATACACATGTAAATTATCGGTAGAGGCTGTAACGGTTCCTATTTTTATGTTTCCAGTTTGATAAATAGGATCAGCAACTGTTGATCCGCTATTAAATATCCAGTCTGCATCAGTATATGCAGCTAGTGTTTGCCAAGAAGCCAAACCTGTAGCATCTGATGTTAATACTTTGCCCGCCCCGGGAGTTCCAGTCACTATTCTTAACACGGGAAGCGGTGAATTAGGTGTAATAATTACGTCATCTAAATAAACTTTGGGTGTTACCGCTCCATATCTCGAAAATGTCCATGTCAAAGTATGAGACGAGCCTCCGGCTAAAGGGTAAGTTAGTGTTGTCCAAGGTGTATTTGTTGCGTTTTTCCACATGAATTGTTCAGTCCCGTCAATAGCAAAAGAAACTTCATCACCTATCTGACATGCCGTACTTATGGCAAAAGAAAGAACGGCATCACCTGTAGGAATTGAAGCTGTGAGATATTCTAAAGTTGTAGATTCACCACCGCCAGTTCCGACAGCACCACTTTGGGCTGCAAATCCCCCTGAATTTTTCGTGGTTGGTTGTACAAACCATAATTTACCCGTAGGTGCCGACGTCGAAGTAAATGGTGGAAGGGTATTGTCTTCAAAACCATCATTGAAACTTGGAGCCACAACGGGTTTAGCAACGTGTAATTTTGTAGATGGGGTAGTGGTTCCAAAACCTATATTACCGTTTGAAGCTATGCGAACTGCCTCTACATTATTGGTCACCAATTTTAAATCTTGTGCGTCTGTGGTTCCCACTTTGTTAGAAGCGGAATTTGTTCCCGCAGAGCCGGTTAGCGACCAGCCATTACTTACTCCAAAGGGTTGCCAAGCGGTACCGTCAAAATAATAAAAACCAGGTGTGCCGTCCGTTTGATAAACCAATAATCCGGTAGCCGGTGTTGCAATAGCACCTTTTTCAAGCAACGTCATTCGTGGTATTAATACTCCTTTTGTTGTTGTGGTTATGTCTAATGCGGCACTTGTGCTAGGAGAAGTGGTCCCAATACCCACCTGTGCATTCATTAGGAACGAACTCAAAAACACGCTTAATGTATATATAAGTTTTTTCATGGTTACTTTATTTTTTTTAGCATTAAGGATATCTTTTCCTGCTGTTTTTTAATTTTGTTGATTACCACCTGATGTTCCTGTGTGGCTTTTATCACTACAGGAATAATTTCACTATAAGAAACTCCCATTGAAGCAGTTGCTTTTTTCTCATACGTAGTTATCCCTTTTTCGTTTATTGCTACCCATTCCTCGTCTTGCACTACCTCTGTAAGAACTTCTTTTAATTCTTGAGCTATAAAACCAATTTTGGTTCTTTTTTCGGAATCCTGTAAAACGGTATTTCCATATTTTTCTTCTTTCCATTTATAGGAAACAGGTTTTAACAGCAACAATTCTTTTAAGCCATGTTTTAAAGGTTTAATAGCTTCTTTATCTCGCATGTCAGAGGTGTTTATTGCACCGTTTGTTGCGTAAACAGCAGTCCATCTCCCTGTAGAAGATCCTAGGTTTATGTTTCCGTTAGTCATAGGTATTACCGAATGTGACCAAAAGAATTCACTTACACCATCAACATAATATTCCGTTGATCCTACTCCAATTTGAGTACCACTGATTGTGCCATTGTAAATTGCAAGCAAAAAACCTGCTATAGGCAAGTTATCCCCAATTAGTGTTTCTCCTGCTCTGTAAATGTAACCACTGCCAAAACGCCAATCGTCATCTCCTGGAGAAAAAAGAGGACTTGTCCAAGTTGCATTTCCTAATGCGTCAGATAACATTACTTTTCCTACAGCTTGGTTTCCATCCTCAATTCTCAAACCGGTAAGGTGTAATTTTTCCGATGGGCTAGCTGTTCCTATTCCGACATTTCCACCGGAAAGTATCCTGAAAGCCTCTATATTGTTTGCTTTTGTAACGAATGATTGTGCATTTGTGGTTCCCAGTTTATTGGTTGCTACCATAGTTCCGGAATTACCGTTTAAATTCCATGAAGATCCAGATGAAAAGGTGGTCCAGATTGTACCGTTGTAGTACCAAAAACCAATCGTAGCATCTGTTTGATAAACCAGTAAACCGTTTACAGGAGATCCTATAGCTGTTCGTTGTGCTTGTGTCATTCTAGGGATTAGTAACCCTCCAGTTGTAGAAGTGATGTCTAGGAGTGAACTTGCAGCAGGACTTACGGTTCCAATACCTACTTGCGCTCTACTTGCAAATGATACCGATAATAATATGATGAGTATTGCTTTTTTCATAATTATTTTGAAGTCAGAAGTTGTTGTAATTGATTCGATAATTCGTTGGTTTTAGCGCTAATTTTTGCCAGTTCAATATCTTGTTCTTGTTTGGCTTTTACCAGTAAAGGAATTAATTCCTCATAATTCATTCCAATACGCTCAAAGTCATATTTAATAAAAGTGCCTTTTTCTTTTTCGTTTTTAGATTTCCAGCCATAAGTATAAACCACTTCAGGAATTACCTGCTGTACTTCTTGAGCGATTAAGCCTAGTTTAAGTTGTTTTTTTTCTTGAGGGATAATGGTGGAATTAAGACGTTCTTCCTTCCAATAATAAGAAACAGGGCGCAATTTCATTAGTTCAGCAAGACCATAGGGCAAGGTTTTAATGGCGGTTTTTTTTGTTCCATCAGAAGTTTGAATTGTTGGATTAGTGGCGTAAACCGTGTTCCATCTTTTGGTTGCCGTACCTAAGCTTGATATGTTTCCCTCGTCATCTGATATCAGTTGATGGCTAAATCTAATTTCGTTATTTCCGTCCACAATTTTCTCTACGTCACCTATTCCAATTGTAGTACCTGTGTTAGCACCATTATCAACGTCTAGAAGGTGTGTGGTTGTTCCTGTTCTTCCCATAACCACTTTTCCAGTATGATATACAGGGTCTGCATACGTGCTACCGCTATTGAAACGCCAATCGTCATCCGCCAATGCAGAAGCGCTTGGTTGCCAAGACACCACCCCGGTTGCATTGGAGGTTAGAAGTTTACTCATTCCTTCTGTTCCATCTTGAATTCTCATTACAGGAGCCGTTCCTGTAACGTGAAGTTTTGCTGTGGGGTTAGTTTGATTTATTCCGACATTACCCGTAGTTTTCACCCGAATTCTTTCGGTATTGTTAGTGGCAATTACAAAATCCTGTGCATCTGTAGTTCCTAAAAAATTGGTTGCAGGTGTCGTACCTGCATCTCCGTTTATGCTCCATCCGGTGCCAGAGGTAAAGGTGGTCCATATAGCGCCGTTAAAATAATAAAATCCAGGAGTTGCGTCTGTTTGATAAATCAGTAAACCATTTGCAGGAGATCCAATCAAATTTCGTTGCGCTTGCGTCATTCTAGGGATTAGCATACCTCCGGTAGTAGATGTGATATCCAGCGCCGAACTTGCACTTGGAGTTGTTGTTCCAATACCTACCTGAGAAAATGAACACAGATGGGAAGTGAGTAGAACAAATAAAATTAAAATTTTTTTAAAGTGCTTCATTTTAAATTAGTTTTGGTTATGATTTTTATGGTGGTATTTGGTAGTATGTCTTGCGAAAATTCGTTGCTAAAAAAAACAAATCAATCTTTCTCGGGATTTTATTGTTTATTGGAAATGTGTATTGAAAGTAAAAATGCTTCGGTGTAATACTTGTGACAATTAATTTACAAAGAGGTATTAATTTCTTTTTACCAATTTTAATTTTTGTTAATGCAAATCTATCTACAAGTCAGCATTTTAGATTTTTTTTATCTCCATATTTTCTCATCATATTGGGTTTTGTTCTCAATTTTATCTAACATTGCATTCAAATTCACACCAAATGAAAATCGCTTATTTATTCTTCCTTTATTTTAGTTGCCCCTTTTTTGCCTTTTCTCAAGGGTCGACTATTGAGATTGACAAAATGCAAGATCAGGCCGAAAATGTGCTGAAATCTAATATTGATGGTTCCTTGGTCATCTTAAATTCATCATTGAGCAAAGCTTCGTTGGTGAAGTATGATAAAGGAGAGGCCAGAGCTTATTGGTTAATCGGATTAACGTACTATTATAAAAGTGACTTTAAAAAATCCACACAGTTTTTAAATGTAGCTTTGCTGAAATTGAAAACAATAAATGGGGCTTTTGAGTATCAAGCCAATTGTTATAGAGTTTTGGGGAAGATTGCGCTTCATAAGGGAAACTTTTCAGAAGCCTATGAGAATTTATTAAAAGCCAAAGACTATTATGGCAAAACTGTTCATTTAATTGATAAGGACAGTAGAGATTTAGTTAATAATGATATTGCCTATTATTATATCCAATTGAATAATTATGATAAAGCCCTTTTGATTTTAAATGGCAACCTAAAGAATAAATCCCTTTCAAGAAACACCTTGGCGGATACTTTTCTTCTTTTTTCAATAATTTCCAATTCTCAGTCGGATTTTGTAGAATCAATTGAATATTACAATAAAGCGCTTAAGATATATCAATCGTTAAATGATAAAGTAGGGGTGATAAGTTGTGAAACTAATATTGCAATTGCTTATTATGATTTAAAAAAATATAAGAAATCGATTGTTCTTTTTGAGGAAATACTAGATGAGTCGAAATCTGCCGGTATTGCAGCCGGTGAAATGAAATCTAATTTGTATTTGGCGAATTGTTTTATTGAGATTAATGATTTAAAAACAGCCGATCATTATATTAAAATAGTTGAAAAATTAATAAAAAAAATTAGTGGTTTTGAAGACGATTTGATAGTTTTGAAATCCAAACGATTTATTGCAACAAATGAAATAACTAAATCCGAGTATTTAATTGAAAAGCACATAGCATCAAATAAAAACATACCGACTTCGGCTATAATTGATTTTTATGGGATTTTAGAATTGGCCTACAAAAAAGAAAATAATTTTCAAAAAGCATATGAATTCCAATTAAAAAGAGTTCAGTTTAAAGATGAGATTAATAATGCCAATTTGCAGGAAAATATTAATTCTCAGAGAGTAGAATTTAAGTATGATAACCTTAAGAACGAATTGGCAATTCAAACTAAGGATTATGAAATTCTGAGAGGAAAGGAGAAAAATCAAAAAACAATTATAATTGCCGTTTTTCTAATTTCCGCATTAATCATTCTTCTTATGATATTTTATTTTAATAAAAAAAAGAAAATGTTTCATTTGAAAGAATCGGTGGCGCTTTCCGAGAAAAAAATATTGGAAGTTATTAATCTAAAAAAGGAAAGAGAAATCGAGTTTAAGAATAAAGAGATTACGGATTTTGCTATTCATATTTCTGAAAAAAACGAAATATTAGAGGATATAAAAAATAAGATTAAAGAGTTACAATTAAAAGATTCTAAAACTCAAAATAAGATTACTGAATTGGTTCTGTTCATTAATGATAACATTAATCAAAATGCCGAAAAGGTAAAGCTATATTCTGAAATTCAACAAACAACTGATTCTTTCTACCAAAAATTAACCTCTGTTTTTCCGGGTTTAACTGAAAAAGAAACGCGCTTGGCCAGTTTGGTTATGCTTCAATTGTCCTCCAAACAAATTGCGCAACAGCTAAATATTGCACCTGCAAGCATTGATAATTATCGTTCTATTTTGAGAAAAAAAATGGACATTCCGAAAGAACAATCACTTCAGGATTTTTTGAAAAATTTAAGCTGAGTAAACTTCACCTCTATGCGGACGCAAAGCATCTCTAAAAGTAATCATATCGGCTTCTTTCACAACTAAATAAGCAATGGCGTACATGTCGTTTAAAATTTCAAAACCCGTAATTTTTAAAGGATAATTCTCTTTTTCTAAAAATTCTTTCAAATGAATTTCATGATGTTCCGCCGTTTTTGCTGAAGCTGGTCCACGAAAATCCCAAATTAGTTTTATTTGTCTCATCGGGCAAAGTTACAAATGATTTCAGCTCTTTTCAAATCCATTATAAAATTTGTACTTTTGCATTACATTTTAAGATAAAAAATTAATGCCACGCGAACTACTCATTCAAGTTTCTCCAGAAATGGCGAATAACGAAGAAATGTTATACCAACACGTTTCTAAATTAGTACACACTTCTGTAACTGATTTGCAAAAAATTGTGGTGGTAAAACGCTCTATTGATGCCCGACAAAAAGCCATAAAATTCAATTTAAAATTAAATATTTATTTTAAAGATGAGGTGTTTACCGAATCTAAAATTGAATTGCCCCATTATCCAAATGTAACCAATAAGCAAGAGGTTATAGTTATTGGTGCTGGTCCTGCCGGATTATTTGCCGCTTTACAATTAATCGAATTAGGTTTGAAACCGATAGTTTTAGAAAGAGGAAAAGACGTTCGTGGTCGTCGTAGAGATTTAAAAGCCATAAATGTTGACGGAATTGTAAACGCCGATTCCAATTATTGTTTTGGAGAAGGCGGCGCTGGAACGTATTCTGACGGAAAATTATATACACGTTCCAAAAAACGTGGCGATGTAGATCGAATTTTACAATTATTAGTGGCTTTCGGAGCTACGGAAGAAATTCTTGTAGAAGCACATCCGCATATCGGAACCAATAAATTGCCACAAATTATTCAAGATATTCGCGATAAAATTATCGAATGTGGCGGACAAGTTTTGTTCGAAACACGTGTTACGGATATTCTAGTTAAGAACAATGAAGTAGACGGAATTGTCACTCAAAATGGAGAAACAATCCATTCAAAAAAAATCATTTTAGCAACCGGACATTCCGCTCGTGATATTTTCGAATTATTACATAAAAAAGAAATTTTCATCGAAGCGAAACCTTTCGCATTAGGTGTTCGTGCAGAACATCCACAAGAATTGATTGATAAAATTCAGTATTCTTGTGATTTCCGTGGCGAATTTTTACCACCATCTCCATATTCTATCGTAAAACAAGTCAATGGACGCGGAATGTATTCGTTTTGTATGTGTCCAGGTGGCGTAATTGCGCCTTGTGCCACAGCTGATGGAGAAGTAGTTACCAATGGTTGGAGTCCGAGTAAACGAGATCAAGCTACTGCCAATTCTGGAATAGTAGTGGAATTGCGTTTGGAAGATTTCAAACTTTTTGAAAAATTCGGACCTTTAGCAGGAATGGAATTTCAAAAAGCAATCGAACAAAAAGCTTGGCAATTGGCTGGGAAAACACAAAAAGTTCCAGCACAAAGAATGATAGATTTTACACAAACTAAAGTTTCAAAAGATATTCCAAAAACATCATATGTTCCAGGAACTACATCGATTGAATTGGGAGAAGTTTTTCCTTCATTTTTAACACAAACATTACGTGAAGGTTTTTCTGCTTTCGGAAAATCGATGCAAGGTTATTTAACGAATGATGCGATTTTACACGCACCAGAAAGTAGAACATCCTCTCCAGTTCGTATTCCAAGAGATAATTTTACTTTAGAACACGTTCAAATTAAAGGTTTATATCCTTGCGGAGAAGGCGCTGGTTATGCAGGTGGAATTATTTCTGCAGCTATCGATGGTGAAAAATGTGCGTTGAAAATTGCTGAGACGTTAAATTTAAATGTAAACACATAGGCACATATTTTATTTTTCTTTTAGAATATTTTAGAAAATTCTATTTTTTACACATAGATTCTATCTGATCTTTAACATACAAAGTAACTATCAAAAACCTATGTGACTATGTGTTTGAAAAAATAATCTTTGCGAACCTTGCGAAAACCTTAGTGTCTTTGCGGTAAAAAATAAATTATGACATTAAAAGGACAAAATATCCATTTGCGAGCACTCGAACCCGAAGATTTAGATTTTCTATACGAAATAGAAAACAACGAATCGATTTGGGAAGTGAGTAATACGCAAACGCCTTATAGTAAATGGGTTTTGAAGCAATATCTAGAAAATGCACAGCAAGATATTTTTGAAGCGAAACAATTACGTTTGGCTATTGTTTTGTCCGAATCCAATGAAAAAATCGGATTAATAGATTTGTTCGATTTTGACGCGAAAAATAGTCGTGCTGGAATTGGAATAATTATTTCCGAAAACTTTAGAAATCAAGGAATTGGAAAAGAAACTTTGCAGTTAATTACAAATTTCGCTTTCACCCATTTGAATTTACATCAATTATTTGCAAATATTACCACAAATAATGAAGCTAGTTTACAGCTTTTTAGTAATTTTGGTTTTCAAAAAATCGGAGTAAAAAAAGACTGGAATAAAATAAATGGTACTTTTGTAGATGAAGTACTTTTTCAACTAATAAAAACTTAAAACACATAGACACATAGAATTTAATTTAGAGTTAAATTTATTTCATTTAAGATAAAACATAGCTATGTTAACTATTTTAAACGAAGTGACTAACGAAAAAAACTATGTGTCTATGTGTTTAAAATTATAATTTAATATAAAAAAATAAAAATTTTGGGAGCAAAAAAATTATTCTTAAGAATTATCAGCATTGGAGCTTTATTCATTATTCTTTGTGGTGGATATGTAATCAATAAAGCCTTTACAGGAAATACAAAATTTGAAGAAGAGGAAGTGTTCGTTTACGTACCAACCGATTCTAAATATGAAGATGTTAAGAAAATATTAGCACCATATGTTGAAAATCAAGATAAAATTGATTGGGTAGCTTCAAAAAGAGAATACGATACGAATGTAAAATCGGGTAAATTTTTATTGAAAAAAGGAATGAGCAGTTTTAGCATTGTTCGTGCTTTGCGTTTAAATGTTCCTGTGAAATTAGCGTTTAACAATCAAGAAAAAGTGCAAGATTTGTTCGTAAGATTGGCTTCACAAATTGAACCTGATACAACAAAATTGAAAGACATATTCACAAACGATACTTTTTTACAAGAAAATGGTTTGAATATAGACAATGTAATGTCGTTTTTCATTCCAAATAGCTACGAATTTTATTGGAACATTACTCCAGAAGAATTATCTGAAAAACTAACAAAAGAATACAAAAGATTTTGGAATGATGGTAGATTAGCCAAAGCCAAAGCGTTAAATTTAACTCCAGCTCAAGTCTATACTTTAGCTTCAATCGTACATAAAGAAACCGCTAAAGCAGACGAAAGACCAAAAGTAGCAGGTGTGTATTTAAATAGATTAAACAAGAATATGCCATTACAAGCAGATCCAACAGTGATTTATGCTTTAAAACAAAAATCAAACAATTGGGATTTAGTTGTTAAACGTGTGATGCACAACGATTTAATGACAAGTTCTCCATACAACACTTATAGAAATACAGGTTTACCTCCAGGACCAATCTTTATGCCAGATGTTTCTGCAATTGATGCGGTTTTAAGTCCTGAAAAACATGACTATTTATATTTCTGCGCTAGTGTAGAGAAATTTGGTTACCACGAGTTTGCTACTGATTATAATGCGCATTTAAAAGTGGCAGCTAAATATGCTGATTGGGTAGCGAAACAGAATTACAAAAGATAACTTCATAAAATATTTTAAATCAGGTGTAAGTGTTAAAAAGATTACTTACACCTGATTTTTTTATACGATTCCTCTATTTTTCACGTTACTATACAATGAAATTTTTTACAACTGCCATTTTTTCTCTTTTTATAAGCTTGGGTTTTTCACAAGAAAACCTACAACATACTGTACGTAAAGGGGAATCACTTTATAGTATTTCGAAAAAATATAATGTTACTGTTTCGCATTTGGAGCAACTTAATCCAACTGCAAAAAAAGGTTTAGATGTCAATACTATTTTACAAATTTCTGAGAAGAAAGACTTAGAAATACTAGAGCATGAAGTGGTTGCAAAAGAAACGCTATTCGGATTATCTAAAAAATATAACATTAGTATCGAAAAATTGAAGCAATTGAATCCAAGTGTTGAATCGGAAGGTTTAAAAGTTGGTCAGGTTTTACAAGTTTCGAAATCTAAAAATTATTCCATTCCAGAAAAAATTGTTGTTGAAAAACCAAAACAAAAAAAGGACAAAATTGAAAAAGTTGAAAAAATAGATGCACTTCCAGAAGTTTTTCATACAGTTTTACCAAAGGAAACCAAATACGGACTTTCTAAAAAATTTAAAATTAGCATTGCCGAATTAGAAGAATTAAATCCGCAAATTAAAAATGATTTAGCAATTGGAACTCGTTTGGTGATTAGAACTTCAGAAAAAATTGAGAAAGAAGTTGTAGCTGAGGAAGTTGTTTTGCCGAATGTATCGCAACCAATTTCAACGGAAGGTTTATCTAAAATAGAATCGGTAATTGCAATAGCTTCTCATAATATCGGAACAAAATATAGAAGTGGTGGTACGAATTCAGATGGTTTTGATTGTTCTGGTTTGATGTTTTCTTCTTTTAAAGCTATCGATTTCACGTTGCCAAGATCTTCAAATGAACAAGCTTCAGTTGGTGTTAAAATTGATAAAATTTCTGCTCAAAAAGGTGATTTAATCTTTTTTGCAACAGGTGGTTCGTCAAGAATAAATCACGTGGGTTTAATCACCGAAGTTTCTGAAAATGATATCAAATTTGTGCATTCTTCAACAAGTTCAGGAGTCATAATTTCTTCAGTTACAGAAGAATATTACGACAAACGTTTCGTACAAATCAACAGAGTTATTCCTGAATAACTGCTCGAATTTAATTTTTTAACTCGTCAATTCGAGTGTTTTTTGTGAAGTGAATCGAAACAAAAAATGTATCGAGAATCGTTTTCTTTTTTTATCTTTAGCAAAACTATAATTTTACTATGGACAACAAAACAGAGTTTAAAAAAGAATTAGGATTGTTAAATGCAACCAGTTTAGTCGCTGGTTCGATGATAGGTTCCGGAATATTTATTGTAACCTCAATAATGGCAAGAGATATTGGTGGAGCGGGCTGGATTTTACTAGCTTGGATTTTAACCGGTTTTCTAACTCTTGCAGCAGCCTTAAGTTATGGCGAATTAGCTGGAATGATGCCAAAAGCGGGTGGACAATATGTTTATATTCAGCGTGCTTACGGAAAAATGATGTCTTTTTTATACGGTTGGACTGTTTTTACAGTAGTTCAAACAGGTGTAATTGCTGCAGTAGCTGTAGCTTTTGCAAAATATACCGCCATATTTTTCCCGGTTTTAAGTGAAAGTTTAATGGAAATTGGTTCCTATAAAATTCAATACCAACAAGTGTTGGCTATTTTGAGTATTGTAATTTTAACTGTAATCAATAATCAAGGTGTAAAAAGCGGAAAAAACCTGCAGTTTGTCTTCACAGCAGCTAAGTTATTTGCCTTGTTTGCTTTAATTGTTTTTGGTTTATATGTTGGATTGCAATCGGATACTTTAGCTAGTAATTTTACCGATATGTGGGCGGCTTCTAAAACCACAATTGTAGATGGAAAAATAACAACAGAAGTTTTAACAGGTTTTGCTATTATAGGAATGCTTGGTTTTACGATGATTAATTCATTATTTTCTTCTGATGCATGGAACAATATTACTTTTATCGCGGGAGAAATTAAAGAACCACAAAAAAACATTCCGAAAAGTTTATTCTTAGGGACTTTAATTGTTACGATAATCTATTTATTGGCCAATTTGGCTTATTTCTCTTTATTACCTTTAGATGGAAACCCACTGGCTACAGATTTTTTAGGACAAGGAATTAAATATGCGAACGAAGATAGGTTAGGGGCAAGTGCCGCTTCAGTGATTTTTGGAAATGCAGGTGTTTTTATCATGGCGGGATTAATTATGATTTCCACTTTTGGATGTAATTCAGGATTAATATTAGCAGGCGGAAGATTGTTTTATGCGATGAGTAAAGACGGTTTGTTTTTTAAAAGTGCTGGTGAATTAAATAAAAATCAAGTGCCTGAAAAAGCACTTTGGATGCAATGTATTTGGGCTTCAGTATTGTGTTTGTCTGGTAAATATGGTGATTTATTAACCTATGCTACTTTTGCTAATTTATTGTTTTACGTGCTAACTATTTACGGAATTTTTATTCTTCGTAAAAAAGAACCTGATACGCCAAGACCGTATAAAGCCTTTGGTTACCCATTTGTACCTATTTTGTATATAGTCTTGATTTCAATAATCAGTATTATATTATTAATTTACGATACAAGAAATACAGGTTTTGGTTTAGGAATTGTGTTATTAGGTATTCCAGTTTATTATTTGACTCAGAAGAAAACGGAAAAAATAGCTTAATTATATAAATTAAAAAACCGTTCTGATTATTATCGGAACGGTTTTTTGTTTTATGCTGCTAAATTCTAGTAGTACATATAACGTCTTACTTTAGCAATATATTTCGCTAAACGAATTACTTGGTGACTGTAACCATATTCGTTATCATACCAAATGTATAAAACGATATTTTTACCATCTCCAGAAACGATTGTAGCATTACTATCATAAATTGAAGGTTGTGCAGTTCCAACAATATCTGAAGAAACTAATTCGTTGTTCATTGAATATTTAATTTGCTCTACTAAGTTTCCTTCTAAAGCATATTTTTTCATGATTTCGTTTAATTCTTTAACAGATGTTTCTCTACCAACTTCTAAGTTTAAAACTACTAATGAACCATTTGGAACAGGAACACGAATCGCGTTTGAAGTTAATTTACCTGCTAAACTTGGTAAAGCTTTTGCAACGGCGCTACCAGCACCCGTTTCAGTAATTACCATGTTTAAACCTGCTGCTCTACCACGACGGTATTTTTTATGCATATTATCCACCAAGTTTTGGTCGTTTGTATATGCGTGGATCGTTTCTAAATGTCCTTTTACAACTCCTAAAGTTTCTTCAACAACAGCTAAAATTGGCGTAATAGCGTTAGTTGTACAAGAGGCTGCTGAGAAAATATTTACTTCGTCTGGATTGTAATCATCATGATTTACACCATAAACGATATTTGGAACACCTTTTCCTGGAGCTGTTAATAAAACTTTATCGGCACCTTTAGAAGTTAAATGTCTTGCTAAAGCTTCTTCCGTTGTGAAAGCACCTGTGTTATCAATAACTAAAGCATTATTGATTCCGTAAGCTGTATAGTCAATTTCTTCTGGAGAATTTGCTGTAATAATATGAACCGTTGTTCCGTTAATAATTAAAGCGTTGTTTTCTGGATCTGCAGTAACTGAACCTTCAAAATCACCGTGAACTGAATCGTAACGTAATAAAGAAGCACGTTTTTCTAATAAAACCGCATCGTTTTTATCACGAGTTACAATCGCACGTAAACGTAATTGTTGTCCTTTTCCAATTTTGCTCATCATTTCACGAGCTAATAAACGACCAATACGTCCAAAACCGTAAAGTACTACATCTTTAGGAACAATCTCAGAAGTATCTTTTGCATTTTTCAATTTGTCAATAACAAAAGCAGTTGCGTCGTTATATTTATCGTCTTCTAAGTGAAATTCGTACGTTAATTTTCCAATATCAATACGAGAAGGTGGTAAATCTAAATTTTCAATCGCTCTAGCAATTTCAACCGAATCAAAAATATTAATTGGTTTTTCTACAAAAGCACCAGCATATTCGTGTAAGTTGATAATGTCAGAAACATTTCTATCTATCAATTGATTTCTAAATAATACTAATTCAATAGATTTGTCGAACCATAAATCGCTTATAATTCTAACGAATTCTACACATGCTTTTCTTCTGTCTGCTTGAAAAGCTAATTCTTTTTCGTAAATAGTGTTGTTGTTCATGAAAATATAGATTGTGTTACTAATTTCATGCAAAAGTATATATTTCAATCGTTTTCGTAAAGCTTTTTCACACTTTTTTATGATACTTTCGAATCGCCATATTTTTATTCAATAAAACTAAATGAGCCCGATACAATATCGAGCTCATTAGTAAAAAAAATGTTTATTTTTCCAATTAATTCATTATTCTACAATAATTTTTTTAGAATATTTACCTTTTTTAGTTGTTACATTAACGATGTAAACTCCTTTTGCAAAAGATTTTGTTGGTAAAGTTACTCTGCTTGAACTTGAATCAAAATCGTTAGAAGTCCAAGTTTTGATATTTTGACCTAAAACATTATAAACTCTTATTTCATTAATATCTTCATCAAGAAGTTGTTGTAAAATTACTAATTCGTTATTGAAATGATAAAAAGTATTAGTGTTTAAGTCGAATGAATCATTATTTAGGGTGTTGTTTTTGAATCGAATAGTAAATCGATTGGTAATTTCACCTGTAGAGATTGGTAATATTATCTCACCATTTTTTAAGCTATGATAAATTTCAGTTTGATTGTCATGTAAATAAATTTCTTGATTTTGATCAAAATTAACTAATTCATCAATTACAAATTTACCATTTCCATTGCTAGAAGATTTAATGTTAATAGGAAATATGCCATTATCATTAAAAGTACCTTCAGCCTGAATAACTAAATTTTTATTCAATAATGGGAAATAAGCATCATTAGTTTGCAAATCTATAGCTGCACCATCGTATCCATTATCTAATCCAGAAGTTGCTTCATTGTTTGGTGTAAAACCTAATAATAATTGTCTTTGCATATTACCTTCAATAGCAGTGAAACTTAATCTAATTAATTTATATGGACTAATTTCAAAATTATCTTCTTGATTCGTTTCCTGAGCTGAGTTTTGAGAATTAGAACTAGTTGCATTTCTAAACATAATATTAGAATCTGCATTTTCCTCTTTAATAAATAACCTTTGATTATTATTAAAAGTAATTGTACCACCTGTTGCATTTCCTTTCACAAAGAAAGCTTGTCCAACTGGAATAAATCTGCCAGGTATTCTAGAACTTGAACCCGCTCCACTTATTAAAGCTGGTGCAACCGGAGTAACTCCTCCTAAAGCGGTTCTTGTAGCATAACCACCTTGGTAAGCTGCTAAATAGTGGGTGTTATTCGTAGCATAATGTTCCCAAAAATATAAAGTACCATCAATTCTTGATAAATTATCATTAATAAACGCTGTAGCATCTAAAGCAGAAGCATATGGATTACCAATTAAATTTATTGCTCCTGCACCAATATTTAATCCAGTTGATGAAATTAACCCATTATTAGGCTTTCCTACAAAAACATAATTTTGTGTACTGATTGCAGGAGGTGCTACTACACCGCTTCCTTTCATTGAATACCCTTGACCTGTTGCTAATATTGAGTTTTCCGTAATTTGTTGCCAGTTAGCATAAGCAGGAGAAAGATTAGTGAATTTGTGCAACCATCTTCTTGCGATACTAAAAGGAGAAGTACTTCCATCAAATCCGCCTACCCAATTAATGTTTGCTGGCGTTGTAGCTGTTGTACCATTTTTCATAGCATTATTTAGAGTGTATCCTGTGTTATTTGAAACAACGCTCGCTTCTGTACTAACTGGAGATGACCAATAATTATAATTGTATAAGTTTCCAGTTCCTTGCTGGTCTCTTTCTAAAGTTCCAGTACTTACAACATCTAAATCACAATTTAATGTTTGGATTAATTGAGAACGACCCACTAAATCAATTTTACCATTTAATAACAAATAATGAGAAATTTGCATTTTAGTATCGTTTTGAACAAATAAATTACGTGTAGTATCCACAAGTAATCCTAACATAGTTTTATTTCCAGTTGAAATCACATCATTGTTTATTCTAACAATATTCCAATCAATTGGAGTTGTTCCATCAATAACTGAGTTTGAGTTTGGAATGTAGTTTGATGTGTTATTGGTCCAAGTTGTAGCTGTAGTCCAGTTTCCGGTTGTTCTTGATTCATATGGTAACGGTGCTGTTTGTCTGTCAATTGTTGTTACATTTTTCAAAGCACCAGTTATATTATTGTTCGACTTATCTTTAACATTCGTGTAAGTGTAAGTTGACATTGGATAATACAACATTAAATTACTCCAAGGTAAACTAACAACCTCATTTAGTGTTATGTTTTGTGGAATAATTGCACCTTTAGTAGAACCATCTGTATGTTTATCCATTTCTTGATTCATTAAAAATCGCAATTGATTTACAGATAATGTTGTATTCCATATTCTAACTTCATCAATTGATCCATTAAAATGTTTAGTAATTGATGCAGAATTTGATGCCGCAACTAAAAATTCAAAAGCATTGTTTTGTGGTGCTAATACATTTGCTGAATTATTTAAAACTCCATCAATATACATTCTTGCAGTAGTTCCATCATAAGTAACTGCTAAATTATGCCACCTTGAAGCAGGAATAACAATTGTAGATGTTATAGATTGAGTTGCCGCTCCATTCGTCCATGTCATTTGTGCATTTCCACTCGCATTTATAAAAAATTCATAACCTGTAGTTGCGTTTTTCTTACTTAAAATTGTTCCGTTTGTTGCATCTCTTTTTATCCAACCTGATGCTGAAAAACTTCCATTTAAATTTACATTATTTCCTGAATTTACATAATCACTAGTTCCGTTAAAATCGATTGCACGAACAAAAGTTCTTTCTGGAGCAAATCCAAAAGTGATGTATTTTGTTCCGTTGAAATCAAAAGAAGTCTCTAAGTTAGAACCATTAGCTGTCATTACACGGTATTCTGCAGTTGGTGTAAATACAGGAGTATCAGAAATAAACATATAAAAATCTCCTGGAGGCGATAATGTTGCTGTTAACATTGTTGCAGGTAGTGATATTTTTACAGTACCAACATCTCCACCAGTTTCAATTACTCGCCATGTTCTTTGAACAGATGTAAAATCAACATTTGTGGTTAAAGCAGGAGTAATTCCAGAACTTATATTAACTATTAATGGAGCAGCAGCAGCTAAGCTTGCATTGTTATTTCCCCACATCAAGAATCTTATGTCACTTCCAAACGAATTTGAGTTTTGATTATTTGTGGCAAAAATATTATTCAATCCTAATGTAATATCTTCTTCTTTATTTACAGTTTTTGATTGTTTTTGATTTAGTTGAGCCACATCGTCTCTTCCAATTCCAGCGATATCATAATTAAATCCAGCTGAAGCGTTATAAATTGTAGTTCCATTTGAGTCTACATAATCTAAACTTGTTCCATTATTTCCTAATGTAATTCCGTATTTAATAGCTAAATAAGATTCAATTTTTCTTCTATTTCCATCTGTGTTTCTTGCGTCATAAGTAATAACTTCTAAAATGTCTCCACCATAACTTGAATCAAAAAACTCACTTCTACCTAACCAATATCTCGAATTTAGTATGTTTTTGTAAGTTCCAGTAGCAACATTTGAAGCAGTAAGTTGTAAACCATTATTAAAGATATGCATTAAACTGTTTGCTGTATTATCTCTTTTTCTTGGATTAAAAATTTGAGGACCAACATAGGATTTAGTGCCATTAATTTCTGCTTCACCATATTCTGTATTTGCGGCTTGGTTGTATGCAACAATTTCGTTTGAATATCTAGCAGATGAATTTCCCATTGAAAATCCAGTAACATCTTGGCTACCTTGATTTGTATTCACATCATCACCACAAAAAACATCTTGTGCACTTGTTGATCTATTAATAGCAACCTTTGGTTTAACAACGATAAACATATCGTGATTGTTGAAACCTTGGCCTCCATACATTGCGCTTCCACCATTGAAATTTATTACAGGGTTAAAATTCACATTATTTGTAGCATTATTATAAAAAACCGGGCTTTTAGACGTTTTTGTATTAGCATTTCTTGTATTACCAAATACGTTATCTTGCCAAGTTGTTAAAGATGCTCCATCTGTATAGTTACCAATGTTTTTGTCTGCTTTTAGCCAAAGTCTTAAATTAGTTGTAACTCCTCCTGGAGCATTAGATATGGTAGGCATTACAGCTACTTGAGCTCTTACTAAGAAAGTATAAACATTTTTGCCTGCTGTAACATTGCTATCATTATTTACAGTAACTGTTGCACTAAATGTTCCTGTAGCAGTTGGTGTAAAAGTTGCTACAAATGAGGCAACTGACCCTGAATTTATATTTTGATTTAAATTTGTTGTTGTAAAGCCAGTTCCTCCAGTAATCGCTACAGAAGTTACGTTTAAAGTATTGCTTCCTAAAGAATATACTTGAAAAGGAATTGAGATTGGCAATCCAACATAAGTTGTACCAAAATCAGTCAAATCAATAATTGAAGGTGTTATATCTGCATCTGGAATTGATGTGTCATTTCCTTGAATATCTATTTCTCTTCCTGATATAATACAGTTTCCTTGAATTGCAAAATCATAAATGCTTTCGTCTGTATCATTATTATTAATAGTTACAATTGCTAAATAATTTCCAACTGCTGAAGGACTAAATGTTATTGTAAATGTAACTGATGCACCTGCTGGTATTGGAGAAGTTGGGAAGCCAGTAACGGTAAAAGTTGCACTACCAGACAACTGAACAAAAGGAGCACCAGTTAAATTTAATGGTGTTGTTCCAGTATTTTGAATAGTAAAAGTATTAGTGGAATTTCCTCCTGGTATTGAGTTAGGAAACAAAGTTCTGTTTGAGCCAGCAGCAGAGGAATCACCATCTAAGATGTTATTTCCAAAACCTGTAATGTTAATTTCTGGTTCCCCACCAGTACCGCGTATAGCAAAATCAAATGGGTTTTCATTAGTATCGTTATTTACAAAAGAGATAGTTGCATTTCTTACACCTAATGCTCCCGGTGAAAAACTTACTGTAAAAGTAGTTGATGCTCCGCTTGCTATTGATGCGGCTGGAGGAGTTACTAAAGTAAATTCTCCAGCATCAGCTCCAGTAATAGAAAAAGTTCCAATAGTTAATGGCGATAATCCATTATTTTGTATTGTAAACGTTCTAGTTTTTGGAGTCCCGATAGAAGTCACTCCAAAATCTGTAAAATCTGCTAATGTAGGAGTTGCATCTCCATCAATAATATTTGTTCCATTTCCAGAAACTGAAATTTCTGGACTTGCAAAACCAATTAGTTTAAAGTTGTCAAAAGCTCCACCAATACCACGAACATTATTATTTGAAATAAAAATAACTCTAAATTGAACATTGTCGTTACCGTTAAAGTTGTTATCTTCACTTGAAATATTAATATTTCTGGTTTGCCACAGTGAGTTGTTATCTCCGCCAGACCATCCATTAGATCCCAAACTACTAATGTTTTCAGTATACCAACCCGATCCATTACCTAGGTTTTGCCAACCTCCGCCGTTCAATTGATATTGAACTTTCATACCGTCGTTCGTGTTGTCTGAAATATCAGTTCTTGTATCAATGGATAACGTAATATTTTCATAACTTGAGAAATCTATTATCGGTGAAGTGGCCAGAATATTTGTTCTGTTTTGATATTGAGATCCACCTCCATGTCTTTTTGTATACATACAACTTGTTATATTACCAGTTCCAGGATCAAGCAAAAATGGAGCTCTATTATGCTGAGCATTATCAGTACCTCTCAACCAACTACTGTCATTAGCTCCAGTAGATGTGAGTGTCCATGCATTAACACCTGTTCCATTTTCAAAATTTGCATTGAAAAAAGTAGTTTGTGCATTTGTGAAATTTAAAAAGAATACTAACATAAAAGTAAGTAATGCTTTTGTTTTTTTTGTTTTTAGTAGGGGGGATGCTACCATAAGGATAAGAATAAGGGGTAAGATTAATTAGTAATTATTTTTGTTGTTATAATGCCTTTGTTTTTTGTTGTAATTTTTACAGCTAAAACTTGATTATTGATGTTAAGTAATGAAAAACTATCTTCAGTTTCATTTATATTTTTTTTGTAAAATACTCGTCTTCCTAATAAATCATAAACTTCAATTTGTTGAATTTCATCATTAAATGATTTTATATGTACAAGATTTTCCGATTGATAGATGGTGAAATTTGAAATTTCTTCTAAACTATTTGATAGCGTTACATCTTTGAAGACAATTTCAAATCGATTATCAATAATTTCAATGTTAGAGTCAAAAGAATATGCTCCGTTTTTTAAATCGTGAATAACATTTAATACTTTATCTTTTAAATAGATGTTTTGATTTCCAGCAAATAATCCGTCAATGTTATTCATTTCAATTTTATAAGTACTTGGTTCAACAATTGATAATCCTAATGGAATAACATCTTCATCTGTAAAAGGAAGCATTTTACCTTGAACTGCATATTTATTTGAATCAACTACAGAATACAAATTACTTCCTTGGTTTCCAAACGAAAGTCCGTCAATTCCGAAGTCGTAATTATTGGTTGCTTCGTTCATATAGCCTATTAAAGCTTGACTAAATTGGCCAGTCTCGTTTTTAAGATTTAACCAAATTCTGTGTTTTTCTTCTGAATTAAATGAAACTTCACAAGGACTAAATGCTTTGAAAAATTGATTTCCATTGTTTATCAATCGCATTTCGTTAGAAAAAGAAATATAACTTGGAACAACTGCATTTACAATAAATCCTTGTCCTACTTGAATTGTTCCGTTTGGTGATGCTCCACCAGCTGCAGAAGCTGTTCCTCCTAATAAAGTGTAAGTTGCGTAATTGTTTAATGGATATGTTCCAGCTACCGCTTGTTGTGTATGTGTCCAAAAGTATAAGGTTCCATCAATGGTTTGATTTTCGGTTCCTCTATTAAATGTGTTTTTTAAGATAAAATCATTAGCACTAATAGTAGAAGGATAAGGATTTCCAATGGCATTATAACCAGAAATTCCTTTTTTGATAACAGGTTTGAAATACGAATTATTAAAAGTTCCTGTAAAGTTCCCAGTATATGGAGAATATACGGTACTCGACCAGTTATTTGGAGCTCTTACTAAATATCCTTTTGTAGGTATGAAATTATTTGAACTTGGAATTATCGGATCATAAGAACCATTTGTCCCGGTTAATGGATTGTAAACATAAAATCTATTTGTAACCGTTTGTGGTGAAAAAGCTAATAAATTTTGATTTGAAACTGGCGATGACCAAAGGGTATAATCTAATCGAACTATCGGACTACTATTTCTATTTACTGTTGCATTTCCTGTATTATTTAAATGTTCAACTTGAATTAAATTCGCATTATTTTGAACAATAATATTCGCTGTTGTGTTAATTGAAACGGTTTTGTTTACTGTTACATTAGTTCCTGAAGCAATAGTTAAAACAGCAGTTCCGTTTACTTGAATCGAACACGCTTCTAAATTTACTGAAGTAGTAAAGTTGCCATTAAAAATAACATTCTTGTTTTTATCTGGACTTCCATTACTCCAGGCTGTTCCATTCCAAGTTGTAGAAGTCGCACAAGTTTGTGGTGTTACATTTATTGTAAAAGTTTGTCCACCAAGTAAGGCTAAATTGTTTCCTTTAATTGTTGCAATAAAATTATCAGTAACAGTGCTTAGTGCATTGTGTTTGTAAGAAAGTTGCGCACTATTAATATTTGCTTGTGTAAACGAATCTCCAACATACAAACGTTGACCGTTCAATAATAAATAACCGTTTGTTGGTAATTTAGTTACTATATATTGTAATTGTGCTGTTGTTGCACCAGATTGTGTAGCGCTTAATAATGCAGAAGTTATGTTTTGAGTTGCTCCTTGATTAATTGTTAATGCATTATTAACCAAAGCAATATTATTTACTACTTGTAATTTTCCACAAATGGTGATACTAAATTCATGGAAAGTACCACCTGAAGAGTTTGAAACTCGGTCTGTTGCTAATAAAACCCAAGTTCCTTGAGCATTTGAACCAATAAATCTTGAAAACGCCTGGCCCGGTTGTTGAATTCCTTCTAAACCAGCAACAACTCCAGGATCAACATTTCCGCATGTTAAAGGCATTCCTGCATCATCAAAAGTTACATTAAAATTGGCACCAGAACAATCTCTATTATATATTTCTGCGAAAACGCCAGTTGGAGCTCTAAATTGCATTTTTATATCCGTAAGTAGCGGATGCGTAGCTCTCATATAAAAGCTAACTTTATTGATAATTAAATTATCGGTAACATCAATTCTAGCACTTACCGCATTATTTGAGTTGATATTCCAAATGTTATCACCACCTTCAAAATATTCATTTGTATAAGTATTACAAAAGTCTCTAGAAATTTGAAACGAATAAATTTCCGAGTAAGAGCCATATATACAAGTATTTTTTGGTCGAACTCTCCAAAAGTAAATTTTGCCTTCAACCAAAGAAGTAGTTTGATATTCTAATTTTGAAGTTGTAATTGTTTCAGCTATTGAAGAAAAAAGTGGAGATTCTGAAATTTCTACGATATAATCTTCTGCACTAGTTAAAGTGTTCCATTTCAATAAAACAGATGTAGCAAGATTAGTTGCTCCATTTGTTGGAGAATTTAAAGTAAGTTGTCCAATAAAGTCTTCATAAACATTTAATGAAACTGGACTTGTTCCTGTAGCATTTGTAGAATTTCCTTTTAAAGTAACAGGATAATTTCCAGCAGATACAGATGCGGCTCCAGAAAGAGTAACGGTAACTTGTCCGTTTACCGAAAGTGATGCTGGTGAAAAACTTGCCGTTAATCCAACTGGTAAATTATCCATAGAGAAGGTAACAGCTTCCGCAAAATTTGGTGCTTTTGCATAATTGAAAGTAAAAGAACCAACATTTGGTTTACAAATAGGGATATTTGTACCAGCTGTAATAAATTCAAATGTTCCGGGTTTTATTTCAAAATTCTGATTTGAAATATCAAAAAAGATGTTGGTTGCCGCTTCAATTTTAACTCTAGCTTTTTTAGTTATGTTATTTGGAACCGTTATAGTTTGAGTTCCATCATTTGCTGTATTTGAAAGTAATGTAATTGGATACGTATAACCTCCGTCAAGAGATAATTTGATATTTACATTAGCAGATAAGGTATTGGTTGAATTTACAGCCCAAGTAACCGTTTTGGTTTCTCCAGCATACCAAACTTCTGAACCTAAATTTGGAGAATTAACTACAAATGGTCCTGTAGTATTAACTGTAATTATAACGTTATCGCTATTGGTTTGGCCAACTTGAGTATTATTATCTCTAACTGTTAATCTAAAATTTAAAGTTCTTCCAACCGAAGGTAAAACTTCCCATATTGGAGTTTGATTAGCAATAATTGCGTCTAAATTTGGAAATACTCTCGCTGAATTTGTATTTGGAAAAAAAGAACGGAAAACTGGTCCTGCTGTATTTGTTGATACTGGTGGTTGAACTCCGCCGTCAGTAATGTCATATTGTTCCCAGCAATAAGTTAAAATATCTCCAACGGTTGGGTCAGAAGATAAGTTCCCATTTAATATAAAAGGTGTGCTTTTTGGAATTGTATAATCTGCACCTGCATTTGCAGTTGGTTCTACATTTGTATAACTTGTTTCCGTTTCGCAAGTATGCGAATTTACAGCGGTTGTCATTTGTGCAATACTTCTGGCGTGAAAATATCCATCACTATTCGCCTGAACATTTGGCGCACAAATACCAGCATAACCTAAAATGGTAGAAGCACTTCCTGGTTCATAATCGTCAGTTACTTTAGAACCAAAACAAGGATTATAATACGTATGACCAGCACTAAACTGATGGCCAATTTCGTGCGCTACATAATCTATATCAAAAGGGTCAAACTCTGGTGTTACAATTCCTGTTACTCCAGAACCTTTGTTAGTCCCACAAGGTCCAGTTCCTGCAATTCCACCACCACCAGTACTAAAAACATGACCAATATCATAAGCAGAATCTGTAATTAATCCAGAAATATTTCCTGTATTTGCGGATAACATTTGTGAACCACTATAATTGTCATATGGGTCAGCGTCTGGTGAAGCATCCGTATTAAATCCGTTAATATAAATTAATCGATTGTTATTTGGAACGATTTGAAATCTTAATCCCATATCTCTTTCGTATACACTATTTACCCTTGTAATTGTAGTGTTCATTGCAGCTAAAACACCTGCTACCGTATTACCATGATAAGCCGAATAGTCTGACGTACAAGCGATGGCAATTTCATAGGTTCTATATTTACCATCAATACTATTTTTTTGAAGTTGCTGTGTTCCAAATTGTACTACATTTTCATCTTTTTCCTCATTCACATAACTACAATTAAAGTCATCATCTGTAGCTTTATTAAAGTTTTTTCTGTTGTAAACAAGTATATAATCAGATTCACCTCTTTTATAAGGATCTAAATAAATAGTTTTTTCACCATTAATTACACCATAAAAATTATCTTTTGATAAACTGATGTATATTTTGTGTAATGGATTTTGTTTACTAATACCAACGTAAGATTGAATTTCAGGATAAAGTGCACTTAACTCTTTGTGCATGTAATAAACTTTTCTTATTTTGAACTCTTCAAAATGTCCATCTTCTAATGGGAAAGAAACAGAAACATTTGAATTGTCTGCATTATCAAAATTTTCCTCAGGAGCAATTTTTAAGCGGTTTTTTAAATCAGAGAAGTTAAAATTGTATAAGTTGTAAGAAGTAGGAAGTTGTTCTTTTGTTCCATTACCAATTTTTGTTTTTACATCGTGGTAATTTACTTTTTTCCAATTTGTTTGTGCATTTGATAAATTTGATATTAGCAAAAGCAGAGACAGCTTAAGCAAGTAATTGTTTTTCATGGTTTTAGGTTTAGGGGGCTGTATTTGTCAGTATTTCATGAGGAATACGAGGCAAAAGTATAGTATTTTATTTAGATTACTCGTGTGTTTTTTCTTAAAATAACATGATTTAATATAAAAATAATATATTTTATTTTTTATGTTGTTTTATTAATTTTATGATGATGATAACTTTATTTTGTTTAAGATTTAGTCGAGAAATTCAATCTAAATTGGTTTTCAATTGTTTAAAAATTCTATTATTGTTTTTTTTAATATACTTTTGTCTGAAATTTTACAAAAAGCAAAAAATATCTTTAAAAGTTTGGATAAATGAGAATAAAAAATTTCATCATTTTTATTTTATTATACTGCTGTAGCTTATTCTCAAGATTCCATTCCGAAATTTCGTTGGTTACGTTCTGGAGTTGTTGTAGGTTTTGCATCACAAAATACATTTATAAAACAAGAGTCAGATTATCTTTATGAAAATAAAATAGTTAAGTTTTCCAATCATTTTAATTGGTCGAGAAAAAGAAAACACAGTTGGGAAATTTTAGTGGAACCAAGTTATTATCGTTCGAAACATCAAATGATAAATTATTGGTTTATTAGTCATACTGTTGTTAATGGAGACGAACTTAGAGCTAAATTCATGAAGCCAAAATCAATTAATGAATATGTTTTAAATGTTGGACTGGTTTACCGAAGATATTTAAATTTAAATTCTTCAGTATATGCCACTTTAAATTCTGGACCAATGTATATCGACACAGATACAGAACGATTGAAAAAAGGATTCTCATTTAGTGATATTCTTTCTGTTGGATACAATTACAAAGTAAAAAATGTTTCTTTTGATGCGAAATTTATGTTCAGACACGCCTCAAATGCGAATTTACAAATGCCAAATTTCGGATTAAACTCCTCAGGATTTGAAATTGGTTCGTATTACGAATTCAATTAATAAAAAAATTCGCAAAACATAAGCTGCTTTGCGAATTTCTTAGTTTTCTTTTTTGTAAAATCTATAAAAAGATACGATACATTTGTCCGTTTTTAGCGATAATTTGATAACGCGTTTTTTCTGTTGCTTCTTTTTTAGCTAAATACGCCGAAACACTTTCCATATCTGTTGCTCGCATATTATCTACTTGAGTTACAATAGAACCCTTTAAATCTTCTGCATATTCTGCATAATCAGCATTAGTAACTTCTTTGATTTTTATACCATTTTTCAAATTGAATCGTTTCTTGTCATTGGCATCTAAATCTTCAAATTCAATGCCATTAAATTCGTACGCAATTAATTCTTTTTTTGTTAACGGAACATTTAATGCTATGTTTTTCCCATCTCTAATAAGTGAAACTTTTACAATATCATTTGGTCTTTTCGTATTGATTACCGTTGCCATTTCTGCTGATGAAGCAATTTTAGTATCATCTAATTTTACAATTACGTCTCCTTTTTCAATTCCAACTTTTTCAGCACCAGAATTCTTGTTGACTTTATTCACATAAAATCCTTCTGTTTGCTTGATGCCATATTTTTTAGCGGCTTCGGCATTTAATTCGCCACCTTCAACACCTAAAATACCGCGTTGTACGTTTCCGAATTTCATTAAATCTTCAATGATTTTTTTAGTAATATTTGAAGGAACTGCGAAAGAATAACCTGCATAACTTCCTGTTGGTGAGGATATCATCGTGTTAATTCCAATTAATTCTCCATTCGTATTTACTAACGCACCACCGCTATTTCCAGGGTTTACCGCTGCATCAGTTTGTATAAACGATTGAATACTAGCTTTGTCTAAATTTCTAGCTTTCGCCGAAATAATTCCCGCTGTAACGGTAGAATTCAATTGATACGGATTACCAACGGCTAAAACCCATTCACCAACTTTAATTTCATCAGAATTTCCAAAAACAATAAACGGCAATTTTTCATCGGCATCAATTTTTAGTAAAGCGATATCCATTTTACTGTCGGTTCCAATTAATTTGGCTTTGTAGGCTTTATTGTTATTTAAGGTAACTTCTAATTCTGTCGCATCCTGAATTACGTGATTGTTAGTAACGATATAGCCATCTTCCGAAACAATAACTCCAGAACCTGTTCCAATTTGCTCTTGTTGTTGCGAACCACTTTGTCCGTAGAAAAAACTGGCAAACGGATCATAAACGGTTCGGACAGAAACATTTTTAACGTGTACTACGCTGTGAATAGCTTTGTCGGCACCTGTTGTGAAATCAACACTTTCTGCGCCATTATAACTCACTGATTTCGCATAATTTGGCGAAGTAGTTATAAATGAATCCGAATCACTTTTTTGGTTTTCAATGAATTTATAGGCACCCAAAGTAACGGCACCACTCATTAATGATACAATAAATAGACTTCCTAAATTTTTCATCTTGTTCATTTTTTTAATTTTATAATGTAAATATATATAGGTTTTTTAAATTTAAAATTCTGTTTAACGCACGATTAACACTGTTTAACACCTTTTTAGCATTTGGTTTAATTTATTTTCTTGTATGAATTTATAGAATTTCAAAATTCAAGATAAAAAATACAGCAATAATTTTTTATGCAAAAAAATAAATATCTTTGTACTATGCAAATAAATTTTTACAAATACCAAGGAACCGGAAACGATTTTGTTATGATTGATAATCGTGATAATTCATTTCCCAAAAATAATACCAAACTAATTGAATTTCTATGCGACCGACGTTTTGGCATTGGTGGCGATGGTTTAATCTTGTTAGAAAATCACGAAAAGTATGATTTTACTATGGTGTATTATAATTCTGATGGTAGCACAAGTACGATGTGTGGCAATGGTGGACGTTGTTTGGTTGCTTTCGCGAAACAATTAGGTGTCATTGAAAATGAAGCACATTTTGAAGCGTCAGACGGCTATCATTATGCGAAATTTGAAAATAATTTAATTGCCTTACAAATGATTGATGTTACAGATGTGAAACATTTTGACACGCATGAATTTGTTTATACAGGTTCACCACATCATGTACAATTGGTGAAAGATTTACAGTATTTTGATGTCAAAAATAATGGTTCGGAATTAAGATATTCTGATTTGTACGATGCGAGTGGTTGTAATATTAATTTTGTTGAACAAATTGATGCTGACACTTTTTCAGTTCGTACCTATGAACGTGGAGTAGAAGATGAAACTTTGTCTTGCGGAACAGGCGCAACTGGAGTTGCAATTGCGATGCATTCGACATGTAAAACAGATGCCAAACGAATCAATATTAATGTGTTAGGTGGAAAACTTACCATTAGTTTTGATGTGGAAAACAATATCTATAAAAACGTATTTTTAACGGGTCCAGCTGAGATGGTTTTTGGTGGAAGTTTAGAGGTTTAATCCTCCAAATTCATCAAACTCTTTTTAATAATTTCATAATGCGACCATGGAATAAAATGATCTGCTTTTTCTATAGAAATGGTTTCAACTTTTTCTGCATTTATAAACTCTTTTTCCATAAAAGCTACATTAGAATAAGGTACTAACGAATCTTCGGTTCCGTGAATAATAACTACGTTGGAAGTGATTTTACGTAATTCAGATTTCATCGCAACTAAATCTTCTTTTAACCACCAAAGTTCTTCATTAGATGGTCGGAAAGCACCTGGAATTAAATACTTGATGGGTTTCGACATTAAAACTGGTCGCCAATTTTCAGGGTTTTCTGCTTTTGGATCGATCGCACCTGCTAAAATGACTAGATTTTTGAATAACTCAGGTTTTTTTGTTGCGAGTTTCACTGCCACTGGTCCACCCATAGAATGGCCAATTAAGGTAATCAGTTGGTTGTTGTTTTTCGATTGAATAAAAGGTAAAATTAAATTGGCTTGTGCATTTAAATCTTCTGCTTCGCCAAAATTACTATAGCCAAAACCTGGTCGGTCAATGGCAATTAAGCGGAATTTTTTTTGTAAATCGATATCCGATAAATAGGTTTTATAAGCATCCCAACTTCCTGGTGAACCATGTAAAAAGAAAAGTGTAGGTTTTGTAGGGTCTCCCGTTTCAATATAATGGATTTGGTGGGTTTCAGAAATTTTATAATTACTATCTTTAAAAGCAGTATTTGATTTCGAGAAATATTCAATTGTTTTTTTTGGCGACATACGCATTTTCATACACGACTGACAAAAAACTAAGTAGGCACAAAATAGTATGAAGACAAACATTTTTTTGGAAATTTTTATTTTCATAAGATGTACTCGTGTATTAAAATATTAAAAGTCTATTCTAGCCCCGATTGAAGCGGTATCTCCCGATTTTTTTTCGGGAATATAGCGTAAAGCGGGACATTTGTTGACCTGAAATGTAGGTGTTTGCTTCTAAAAACTAATACGAAACAATCTCTTTATTTTGGAAATCGTTTTCAATAATTCCGTCACGTAAACGTATGATTCTGTGTGCGTGTGCGGCAATGTCTTCTTCGTGAGTAACTAAAATTACGGTGTTTCCGTTGGCGTGAATTTCGCCGAAAAGTTTCATAATTTCCACGGAAGTTTTACTATCTAAGTTTCCAGTTGGCTCATCGGCTAAAATGATAGAAGGCTTGTTCACTAAAGCTCTACCAACCGCTACACGTTGACGTTGTCCACCAGAAAGTTGATTCGGTTTGTGGTCCATTCTGTCGGCTAAACCAACTTGTGTTAGTACTTCTGTTGCGCGTTTGTTTCTTTCATCTTTAGAAAAACCTGCGTAAACCATTGGTAAAGCCACATTGTCTAAAGCTGTAGTACGAGGCATCAAGTTAAAGGTTTGAAAAACGAAACCGATTTCTTTGTTTCTGATTTCAGCTAATTCGTCATCATGCATTTCGCTAACTTGCTTTCCATTTAGAATATAACTTCCAGAAGTTGGTGTATCTAAACAACCTAAAATATTCATTAAAGTCGACTTCCCAGAACCAGATGGCCCCATTAGCGCCACATATTCACCTTTGTTTATTAGTAAATCGATTCCTTTTAATACGTTTACCGTTTCGTTTCCTAATTGGAAATCACGTGTAATGCCTTTAATGTCAATTATTGGAGTTTTCATAGTTTTCAGTCGCAGTTTTTAGTTTACAGTAATTACTACGACTAATAAGTAGCCAAATAGAAGATTTTGTTACAATTAAATTCTTATTCTTTCAAATAAATGTGAACTCCAATTTTTAAATGGGTTAATCACAAAATGTTCTTTTTCTTGTTCGGCTCTAAAAAACACAATTCCCCATTGAAAAGTATCAATCGTCACTTTTACTTTTGGATGCTTTTTTATGATTTCCCAAGCGTTTTCCATTTCTGCTGACCAATGAATATCGTCAAAAATCCAAACGGAATCATTTGTGATAGTTGGTAATAATAGTTCGAAATAGTCTAAGGTCGCCTTTTGAGAATGGTTCCCATCGAAGTAGATAAGCTGGAAGTTGGAAGACTGAAGCTGGAAGTTTTTAAAATAGCTAGAAAATTCAGTATTTATACATTCAACATTTTTGATATTGAATTTTTGCAATTGCAATTGACATTGATTTTGAGTTTTTGGACAACCTTCTAAAGTAATTAATTTCGAAGATGTATTTCCTAACGATAGGGCTGAAGTTGCTAATCCTAATGAAGTGCCAATTTCTAAAATAGTTTCTGGTTGAAAATAATTGACAATTCTAAATAATAATTCGGCTCTTTTTGGAGAAATTCCAGCAGTTTGAGCGATTTTAGCTATTTGTCTAGTATTCGATTTAAAAACGCGTGAACCTGCACCAAAATCGGTTACTTCAATCGTGTTTTTGTTTTCTAAAAGCGAATTTCTGTACTGTTTTAAAACGTCATATTCAGGAAATTTCGTTTTATCGTAAAAACATTTCGTAACCAAATCAAACACAAATGGCGAATGCACGCCGTGTTCGTTTTTGGAGTGATATAGGAATTTTATGTATGACTTAATTTGTTGTAGCATTATGCTTGGTGTAGTTTCTGAAAAAAAAAACTAATGAAACAGAAAATAGAAAATATAATCTTCAACACTTTTCTTAACTAGTTTTTCTATTTCTTTAGTTGTTAAATTTTTCTTTTTAGAAAAATGAGAATCTTCAAATGTCATAAAAGAGGCATAATTCTTATCGAATTGTAATTTATAAGCTTCAGTTTTTTTAAATTGTTTAAAGTACTTGGTTTTATACTTAATAAATTCTTTGTCGTTAAATTCTAAATTGTTATTTATTCTGCCATTTGTTATTTCAAATAACTTGTATTTTTCATAGATATCCCAAAAACCAGGTTTCATTCTTTCAGTAATTTCCCCACTATAACCTACAAGTATGCCAGAATAAAAATTACATTCAAAATTAATTTTCTCGCCAAAAATTTCTTTATATATTGAAACAAAATGAGTTTTATCAGAGTTTATGATTTCTTGCTCTTCATAGATATTTTCGACAACTAATTTATTATCTTCAAACTTAAAATAAGCAACATAGCCTCTCCATAAATTTGTAGAAACTATTTGAGTTTCCTTATCTCGAAGAGGATTACTTTCAAAATATTTTTTTAATGGATTGGAAATTAATGAAATTGTGTCTTTACCAATAATTAAATAATCTGGCATTTGCTCTGTAGCAAAAACAAATATTGGTAAAGTAACAAAAAACAATAACAGATATTTTTTCATTAATCAAAATTTAGATTGATTGTATTTTTACTAATCTGTGTTTCAAATTTACTCAATTTTGCTTGACAACTCAAACCAACGCTCTTCTTTTTCTTCTAAAGTTTGAATGATTTTTTGTAATTCATTCGCTTTCGCTTCAATTTTATCATCTGCCACTTTTCCATCGGCAAATTCTTGTTCGATTTGTTTTTTATTGTATTCTAAATCTTTAATTTCTTTTTCAATTTTATTAAATTCCTTTTGTTCGTTGAAGTTTAAACCTGCTTTCGTTGCATTGTTTTGTTTCCAACTTCCTTTATCTGTACTAACACTGTTTAAAACTTTCGGTTCTGTAGAATCTTCATAACTTCTAAAATCAGAATAATTTCCTGGGAAATCTTCTATTTCACCCTGACCTCTAAATACAAATAAGTGATCTACAATTTTATCCATGAAATATCTGTCGTGACTCACAACAAGTAAACAACCAGGGAAATCTAATAAGAAACTTTCTAATACATTTAGCGTAACGATATCTAAATCGTTAGTTGGCTCATCCAGAATTAAGAAATTCGGATTCTGAATTAAAACCGTACATAAATACAAACGTTTTAATTCACCACCACTTAGTTTTTCCACGAAATCGTATTGTTTTTTCGCATCAAATAAGAAACGTTCTAACAATTGCGAAGCGGAAATGATTTTTCCTTTCGTAAGTGGAATATATTCTCCGTATTCTTTAATAATATCAATAACTTTCTGACCCGGTTTTGGATTAATTCCACTTTGCGTGTAATACCCAATTTTAATTGTATCACCAATAATTACTTTCCCAGAATCTGGTTCCATAGTTTTGGTTAATATGTTTAGGAAAGTCGATTTTCCTGTTCCATTTTTACCAATAATTCCGATACGTTCACCTCGTTGAAACGCATAAGTAAAGTCTTTTAAAATGGTTCTGTCAGGGAAATTTTTGTTTAATTTTACCATTTCGATAATTTTGCTTCCCATTCGTTCCATGTTAATCTCAAGCTCCACCACATTTTCCTTACGGCGACTTTCCGCTTTTTCTTTAATCACGTAAAAATCATCTTGACGCGATTTCGATTTGGTAGTTCTCGCTTTTGGTTGACGTCTCATCCAAGCTAATTCCTTAATGAAAAGGTTTTGCGCTTTATCGATACTAGAGTTTTCAGAAACTTGACGTTCTTCTTTTTTCTCTAAATAATACGAATAATTTCCTTTGTATTGGTATAGTTTTCCGTTATCTAATTCTATAATTTCGTTACAAACACGTTCTAAAAAGAAACGGTCGTGCGTCACCATAAATAAAGTGATGTTTTCTTTGGCAAAATAATCTTCTAACCACTCAATCATCTCTAAATCTAAGTGATTAGTTGGCTCATCTAAGATTAACAAATCCGGTCTGTTAATTAAAATTATCGCTAATGATAAACGCTTTTTTTGTCCACCCGAAAGTTTTTTCACTCTCAGTTTTAAATCGTCTAACTTTAATTTAGTTAAAATTTGTTTGTATTGTGTTTCGAAATCCCACGCATTAAAACGATCCATATCATCAAAAGCTTTCTGATATTTTTCTTCGTCTTCTGGATTTTCTAAGGCTTTTTCGTAGTTTCTAATGACTTGTAAAACTTCATTGTCAGATGCAAAAATGCTTTCTTCAATAGTTAATTCGTCTTGTAAATTAAAATTCTGACTCAAAAAAGCCATTTTAATTCCTTTTCTAATTACCACTTGACCCGTATCAGGTTCATCAAAACCATTAATCATATTCATAATGGTGGTTTTACCCGAACCATTTTTCGCTATAAAAGCAATTTTTTGATCTTTATTAATTCCGAAAGAAATGTCTTTAAAAAGGACACGTTCTCCGTATGATTTTGATATGTTTTCTACTGAAAGGTAATTCATTTGTCAATTTGTCAATTAGACAATGTGGCAATATGCCAATTGTTTTGCAAAAATAGGTTATTGAATAGAATGAAGCAATCTTTTGGAAGTAAATAAAAAAGCTGTCGGTTAGGACAGCTTTTATGTTATTTTAGTATTTCGACTTCAATATGACTTTCATTTAAAATTTTAATGAAGGCTTTGGTATAGTCTTCTTTATCAGCTAAGTATTGGTTTTCTAGGTATTTTTGAGAATTTACTGCAAAAAGTGGATAACATGTACTTTGGATTTGGATTTGTATTTTATGTCCTTTTTTAAACGTATGTAATACATCTTGTAATCTGAAATTAACTTCAGTCGCTGTGTTTGGTGTCAATGCTACTGGTGTTTCAAAGCTATTTCTAAAACGAGCTGGCATGATTTCACTTCTAACCATTTGATGGTAATTCGCATATAATACATTTGGTTTGTCCGTATTTTGTGGTTCGTCAATTGGATAAATATCGATAAGTTTTACAATAAAATCAGCATCTGTAGCGGAAGACATTATTTTTAATTTAGCCATAATTTCACCTGCTAAAGTAATGTCTTCTGTTAAATATTCTGTAGTAAAAGTTAAAACATCTGGTCGGTTTAAAGCAAATCTTTGGTCTTCTGACATGTAATTTCTAGGAGTAAAACCATTCATATCACTATAATTGATACTACTTGGAACTGGTTTATTCGGGTCGCTATAATATTCAGAATAGGAAGAATTGGTAGGTTTTTGATTTGTTATTTTTCCGTCTGCATTCAAAAATAAATTTAGTTTGCTACTGTTTTTTGGAGGCCAATTTGAAAATTCTTTCCATTCTTTTTTACCGGTATCAAACATATAAGCTTCTGGAAGTGCGGCTGCATTTTTTGAATTTTCTTTTAAATAATGATTGAAGAATTTAAACTCCATGTTTTTTTGGTAGAAAGTCGCAATACTATCCCCAAAATAAATGTCATTATGAAAATGTTTGCCAGCTTCTCTAGACCAACCGCCATGTGAAAAAGGTCCCATTACAATGGTGTTTTTAGCTTTCGGATTATTCTTTTCAATGGTTTTGTAAATATTTAAAGGTCCAGCTAAATCTTCTGCATCAAACCAACCACCAACTGTCATTACTGCATGATTTATGTTTTTTAAATGAGGAAGTAAGTTTCTAGATTTCCAAAACGAATCATAACTTGGATGATTTACAATTTCTTGCATGAAAAAATTATTCTGGTAATATTTAGCAACGCCATTTTTTAAAGTTCCCATTTCGTTGTAAAATATAGAACCATCTCTTGAAGTGGCTTTTATACTTTGATCAGAATACCATGCTTTTTCTTCAGCTTTAGTTTTTTGCACTCCAAATACAGGAAAAGTTTTAAAATAGCCCATTAAGAATGCACCATTATGATGAAAATCATCAAAAAAGAAATCGGAAATAGGCGCTTGAGGCGATGAAGCCACTAAAGCAGGGTGTTTAGCTAAAGCGCCAACAGCAGAGTAAAAACCTGGATACGAAGTTCCGTATTGGCCCACTTTACCATTATTAAAAGTTAAGTTTTTCACTAACCAATCTACCGTATCATACGTGTCCGTACTTTCGTCAATATCTTTTTTTGTTTTATGTTCAACTTGAGGTGTCATATTGGTAAAAGTACCTTCGCTCATATATCTACCACGAACATCTTGATACACAAAAATGTATTTGTCTTTAGATAAAAATGTATTTGGACCTAAAGTTTTTTTATAGTTTTCTATTCCATATGGTGCAATACTATAACAAGTTCTTTGCATTAAAATTGGATATTTTTTGTCTTTAGAAATGTCTTTAGGCGTGTAAATCGCAGTAAATAATTTAATGCCATCTCTCATGGTTATGTAAACCTCTTTTTTATCATAGCTTGATTTAAAATCTTCTTGAGAAAACAGTAAGAATGACAATAAAAGAGTAGCAGTATTTAGTATAAATTTCATTTTATTTTTGGTTAGAATAATTAAAATTTTCAGTTCACTAATATATTGCGTTTTTTTTTAATCTTTCTGTTAATGTTTTATTAAAATAAAGTTTTGTTATCTTCGCACAATGCAACTATCTGTAATCATTCTTAACTATAACGTGCGCTATTTTTTAGAGCAATGTGTTTTAAGTGTTCAAAAAGCACTGATTCATCTTGATGCTGAAATTATTGTGGTGGATAATAATTCTACAGATGATAGTTGTGAAATGATGAAACGATTGTTTCCACACATCAAACTTATTGAAAACCCAGTAAATGTTGGTTTTCCGAAAGGTAATAACATTGCTGTGGCAGAAGCGAAAGGTGAATATATTTGCATTTTAAATCCTGATACTGTTGTAGCGGAAGATACTTTTGAGAAAATACTGAACTCACAATTCACAATTCACAATTCACAACTTGGAATAATTGGTTGTAAACTTATCGACGGAACTGGAAATTTTCTTCCAGAAAGTAAGCGTGGTGTGCCAACGCCTTGGGTAGCTTTTACCAAAATTTTCGGATTGTATAAAATTTCTAGTTTTTTCGGAAAATATTATGCGCAACATCTTACTGAAAATCAATCTGGGAAAGTGGATATTTTAGTCGGCGCTTTTATGGTTTTGAAACGCGATTTGTATTTACAAGTCGGTGGTTTTGATGAAAATTGTTTTATGTATTCTGACGATATTGATTTAAGTTATATGATTCAGAAATTAGGAAAAGAGAATTTCTATTTTCACAAAACAACTGTCATTCATTATAAAGGAGAAAGTACGGTTCGAGATGAGAAATATTTGAAACGTTTCCGCGAGGCGATGCAATTTTTCTATAAAAAACATTTTAAAAAGTCAGTGATTTTTGATGTGATGATGCAAGTTGGAAGTTTCGTTTTTACGATTTTAAAACAAAAGCAACAAAAAAATACGGTTAGAAATATTGATAAATACATCGTTTTTTCAAAAGAAAATTTGCAATTGAATTTGAAGAAAACACATGAATATTTAACTGATTTTAAGCAATTTGTAACCGATGAAAATTTAAATATTGAAGTGGTTTTTGATACGAATTCTTTTTCATTTGCTGAAATTATAGCATTCATGGAAAAAAATAAATCGAAGAAAATAACTTTTAAGAACTATATTTCGCAATCAAATTATCTAATTGGTAGCAATAATGCAAATGATAGAGGTGAAGTTATAAATTTTTGATTTTTTGATTTTTTCGTGATAAAACATCAAAATATTTATTAATTTTGTATTCCAAAGAATAAAACACAACATTACAATAATAATATGGCAAGATTTGAATTGAAACTTCCTAAAATGGGAGAAAGTGTTGCGGAAGCAACCATTACAAATTGGTTAAAAAAAGTAGGCGAAACCATTGAAATGGACGAAGCAGTTTTAGAAATTGCTACGGACAAAGTAGATAGCGAAGTGCCTTCTGAAGTTTCTGGAACTTTAGTTGAAATTTTGTTTAATGTGGATGATGTGGTTCAAGTTGGACAAACAATTGCCATTATTGAAACAGAAGGTGGTGCTGTTGCAGCAACTCCAGAAGTAAAATCGGAAGCTCCAGTTGCGGTTGCAAAAGTGGTTAAAACAGTTGAAGCAGCTATTGAAACGAGTGCTCCAGCAGATTTTTCTGGTTCAGATAAATTCTTTTCGCCATTAGTAAAAAATATGGCTAAAGCTGAAGGAATTTCTTTAGCAGAATTAGAGTCTATTGCGGGTTCTGGAAAAGATGGTCGTGTTAACAAAGAAGATATTTTAAAATATATTGCAAATAGAGGTAATCAACCTGTTGCAGCAAAAGCGGTAGTTGCAACTCCAGTTGCTTCAGCTCCAGTTTCAGCTCCAAAAGTTGCTCCATCAGTAAACGGTGGTGACGAAATTGTGGAAATGGACAGAATGCGTAAGTTGATTGCGGGTTACATGGTAGCTTCTGTACAAACTTCTGCACACGTGCAGTCGTTTATTGAAGTAGATGTAACCAACATCGTAAAATGGAGAGATAAAGTGAAAACGGCTTTCGAAAAACGCGAAGGTGAGAAATTAACGTTCACTCCAATTATGATGGAAGCTGTGGCAAAAGCGTTGAAAGATTTCCCAGGAATGAATATTTCTGTTGATGGTGATTACATTATCAAACGTAAAAACATCAATTTAGGAATGGCAGCAGCTTTACCAAACGGAAACTTAATCGTACCTGTAATTAAAAATGCAGATCAATTAAATTTAGTTGGAATGGCTAAAGCGGTTAACGATTTAGGAAGCCGTGCAAAAGCAGGAAAATTAAAACCAGACGATACGCAAGGTGGAACATATACTGTAACAAACGTTGGAACATTTGGTTCAGTTTTCGGAACACCGATTATCAATCAACCACAAGTTGGTATTTTAGCTTTAGGTGCAATTAGAAAAGTACCAGCAGTTATCGAAACTCCAGAAGGTGACTTCATCGGAATCCGTCAGAAAATGTTCTTATCTCATTCATATGATCACAGAGTGGTAGATGGTGCTTTAGGTGGAAGTTTCGTAAAACGTGTAGCAGATTATTTAGAAGCATTTGATATCAATAGAGATTTCTAAGTTTCAAAAAAAACATATTTTAAAAAGCCTGATAAGAAATTGTCAGGCTTTTTTATTAATGTCATATTTGTTTGTAAATGATTTTATTATATTTGTTACAAACTTTAAAAAAAAAAAAAATATTATGAATTTAAAAAAAATACTGTATTTGTTATTAATACTATTTTCATTTTCTTGTAGTAAAGACGATGGTCCAGCTGAAGCATCTGAACCAAAAAACTTTAGTGATTTAGTGATTACAACTGTTCAGCCTACAATGGAAAGTAATAATTTATCATTTAATACTGGTGGTAATTTGTCTTTTATTAAAGATATTTATATAACTGGAGCTTGTTTTAATAAAACAGGAAATCCTACCACAAATGATAATTTAAATTATTCAAATACGAGTTCATCTCAAAATTATATAATTAATTTTAATAACATTGAGTTTGGTGTAACTTATTATGTACGAGCTTTTGTGCAAAATGGTACTACTGGAGAAGTGAAATATGGTAATGAACTTTCTGTTTTTATTCCATCATCGGTTACAACTAGTATTGTGAAAAATATTTCAATTACAGGTTTTTCTGTAGATGTAAATGTAGCTAGTAATTTAAGTAGTAATACAGAAAGAGGTGTTTGTTATAGTACAAGTCAGAATCCAACTGTATCAAATTCAACTATTTCTGATAGTACAAATGGAGTTGGGGATTTTACTATTTCTGTAGATGGAGGTAATTCTTTTCCGACTTTTTATGTTTCTCCAAATACAACATATTATTTAAAGAGTTATGTTAGAATAAATTCTACTTATTATTATGGAAATCAAGTTTCATTTAAAACGCCTGGTTTTATTGGTGGATCAGGTGGTTATGTGTTTTTTGATAAAGGAGAAACGACTAATGGATGGAGGTATTTAGAAGCCTCAACTGTTAAATTAAACGATCCAAGTTCTAATAATTTCAAATGGGCAGTTTCTGACGGATTTATGTCAAATATAAGTCAAGAAATTGGTACAGGTTTAGAGAATTCAGTACAAATTAAGAGTACTAATAATTTTACTAATGTTGCGGCCGCAATGTCTGTTTATTTAGCAAACAATAATGTAAATGATTGGTTTTTACCTTCAATAAAAGAATTGAAAGAGTTGTATAAATTAAAATCGATAGGTCTAATTGGTAGTCCAGCTTCTGGAACTAATTCATTCTACAATAAAAATGTATTAAGTTCTTCTCAATTGAATAGTACTACATGTTATGGTATAAATTTTGACGATGGTTCTCAAGTTTTATTAGCTAAAACAAGCCAATTGTATTCAGGTTGGCAAGTTAGAAGATTTTAAAGATTTTATTTTATGTAATATTTTAATACCCGATAAGAAATTATCGGGTATTTTTTTATTCATTCAAATATTTGTTTATCAATTCAAAAAGTTTTTCTCGATTTATAGGTTTCAAGATATAATCAGTAAAACCACTTTTAGTAATCATTTTTACATCATCACTAGACGAAAAGGCAGTTTGTGCAATAATTGGAATGTTAGATTTAATTTTGTGAATGTGTTCAAAAGCTTCAAAACCATTCATAATTGGCATTTTAATATCTAATAATATTAAATCAAACGTGTTATCATTTGTAAAAATATCTACAGCTTCTTTACCGTTTTTAGCTCTAATAAGATCTAGATTTTTGTATGGAGCAAGCATTTTTGTTATAAGTAAATAGTTGATTTCATCATCTTCTGCAATTAAAATTCGCTTTTGAGAAGTAGTTGAACTTGAGATGATTGAAAGATTTTCTTTGTTTTTGTTTTTAGGTTTCTTTTTTGCTATTTCTAAAGGAATAGAAAAGTAAAATTGTGAGCCATTTCCAAGTGAAGAAGTTAAGCAAATGCTCCCGTTCATCATGTCTAAATAAGCTTTAGTAATTGATAAACCGAGTCCTAAACCTGATGATTTTGTAGTGTAATCATTGTCTATTCTTTTAAATCGGTCAAAAATTAAAGCTTGATCTTCTGTGTTAATACCATAGCCTGTGTCTTTTACGAAAAAATCAATTTGTTGCGTTTCATAATTAATTTTAAAACCAAAAGAAATTTCTCCACTGTCAGTATATTTAATGGCATTGGTTATTAAATTCACTAAAATTTGTTTCACTTTTGTTTCATCAATATTGACATAAATATTGTTGTTTAATTTGTCCTTTTTAAATATAAACGCAGCCTTTTTATCTTTTGGAATAGTGATTTTTATCGTTTCGTAAATTTCATCTAAACATTTATTTAACTCAACAGATGTGTAATTTGGAATAATTTGTTTCGCATCAATTTTTGACATTTCAATCAAGTCATTAATAATCAAAACTAGGTTATTGCCACTTTTTTCAATAGTTTCTAGGTATTCTTTTGTTTCTTCCGGATTTAATTTGTCATTTTTCAATAAATGAGTAAAGCCTAAAATTGCATTCATCGGTGTTCTGATTTCGTGTGATAAATTGGCTAAAAAAACCGATTTTAATTTGTCATTTTGTTCCGCTTTTAGCTTGGCTTTTTTTAATAATTTTTCTTGTTCTTTATTGTTTTTGAAAAGTTCTCCTATATATCCAAACTCACCTTTATATTGAACCAAACTATTTATCGCTTTGGAGTTGTTGTTCTCCAATATTTTTCGAACTAAATTTAAAGGATTGTTTACCCATTTTCTAATGAATAAGAAGTAAATCAATAGGTTTAAAAAAGAAAAAACAGTAATGAAGTAGATGATGTTGTTTAAGATGATGAAGTTATTGTTGTAATTTCTAACGAATAAAAAATCACCTATCTTTCCTTTATTCTCGTCTCGCATTTTAATTTCAATACTAACTTCAGAATCCTTTTCAGAATATGGACTGTGTGTAATTTGAGTCTTAGAGTTAGTAATTATGTTTAATTTTTCAAAAAAAGTATTATTTAAAATTCGTACCACAAAGAAATAAGCAACTGGTTTTCCAAATCTTTTATTAGCATTGGTAGATTTATAAATTCCGGAACCAATCACTTCTACATATCCAGCATTTATTTTTTTATAAAAACGTATTAAGTTGTGTAGTTTTATGTTTTTTGTAGCTTCCGATACATTTAAATCGGATAAAATTTCTGGGTTTTTACTTTTCTCTATAATTAAGTTACCTGCTTTATCTAAAACAATAACTTTGTCAAAATTGAGTGTGTTTAAAGAAGTTGCTACAGATTTATTAAACCATTCTTCATTTCTAGTGCTAATGTATTTTGTGAAATCATCCCAATAAACAATGTCGTTGACATAGGATTCATTTTGTAAAACTTCCATTTTATGAATGGCTAAAACATCTTTTTTGAACTGATTTTTCGTTTCAACGTAATCAATTTGTTGCTGTTTTTTGACATAGAATAACAATCCAGCAAATAACACAAGGCTTATACTACTTAATATAAATATTAAAATAATAATTTTCGAATATGTATTTGTGGTTTTTAATTTCATGTAAAACACTGATTAACATTTTGTTATAATACAATATTAAGCATTTTTTTAGTTATATTTTTCTTGTTTTAGATAAAAATACCAAAATTTTTATACATTTATTATTGAAAAAGTTAATATCTTTTATCTTTGTTGTCTAAAATATAAAAATGGAACTTAAACTATCAAGACCAATTTGTTTCTTCGATCTAGAAACTACAGGAATAGATGTTGGAAAAGACAGAATCGTAGAAATAGCTGTATTTAAAGTTTTCCCAAATGGAAATAAAGAAAGTAAAACTTGGCTAGTAAATCCTACAATTCCAATTCCACCTCAAAGTACTGCTATACATGGTATTTCTGATGAAAAAGTAGCCAATGAACCCACTTTTGTAGAATTGTCTTCTCAAATTTACAATATGATTAAAGATTCTGATTTAGCGGGTTATAATTCAGATAGATTCGACATTCCGTTATTAGCGGAAGAATTGCTTCGTGCTGGTGTTGATTTCGATATGAAAAATCGTGTTTCAGTTGATGTACAAACCATTTTTCATAAAAAAGAAGAAAGAACACTTTCTGCAGCTTTAAAGTTTTATTGTGGAAAAACATTAGAAAATGCGCATTCTGCAGAAGCGGATACGATGGCAACCTATGAGATTTTATTAGGACAATTAGAAAGATATCCAGATTTGCAAAATGATATGAAAGCTTTGTCGGAATTCACAACTCGTAAAAAATCTGTTGATTTTGCGGGTATGATTGTGTTAAACGATAAAGGTCAAGAAATGTTCAGTTTTGGAAAATACAAGAATGTTTTAGTAGATGATGTTTTTGATAAAGATCCAGGTTATTTCGGTTGGATTCAAAATGCCGATTTTCCACTGTATACTAAAAAGGTATTAACTGGTTTGAAATTAAGACGATTAAATACGAAGTTATAGTATGAAGATTATTTGTATAGGCAGAAATTATGCCGACCATATTTCAGAATTAAATAACGAACGTCCAGAGGAGCCCGTTATTTTCATGAAACCTGATACGGCAATTTTACCGAAGAAAACACCTTTTGTGATTCCAGAATTTAGTAAGGATGTACATCATGAAGTGGAAGTTTTAGTAAAAATTTGTAAAGTGGGAAAATACATCAGTACAAAATTCGCACATAAATATTACGATGAAATTGGTTTAGGAATCGATTTTACTGCTCGTGATTTACAAACTATGTTAAAAGAAAAAGGATTGCCTTGGGAAAAAGCAAAGGCTTTTGACCATTCAGCGATTATTGGTGACTTTTTGCCGAAAATAAATTATACTTCTTTAGAAAATATTAACTTTGAATTAAGGAAAAACTCGGAGATTGTTCAACAAGGTTCTACTTCCATGATGTTATGGAATATTGATCAAATTGTTTCGTATGTATCACAATTTTTTACTTTAAAAAAAGGCGATATTATTTTTACTGGTACACCAAAGGGTGTAGCTGCTGTTAAGGAAAATGATATTCTAGAAGGTTTTCTAGAAGGTAAACAAATGTTTAAAATACAAGTAAAATAGATGGCGTTACAATATAATTTATCAAAAGTTTATGAAATCTCTGAAAATGATAAGGATTTTGCCTTGCAAATTGTATCGTTATTTTTAGAAGAAGTTCCAGTTGAAATTCAATCGATGAAAAATGCTATTGAATTAAAAGATTATACACAAGCTTATGCGTCTGCACATAAGATAAAACCAACCTTAGATTTGTTAGGAATGGATATCGCTTATGAAGACAATATGCTGATTATGAATTGGACGAAACAAGAAGGAAAACGAAAAGAAATTAAAGAAGTTTTCAAATCTCTAAAAACAAGAATCTCAGAAGCTGCAGATGAAATCAAAAAAGATTTTAAATTGTAAATTCGTACTTTTAATATAAATTTAACCACGCTTTCGGCGTGGTTTTCTTATTTTTACACAAATTTAAAAAATGAAATCGCTATAAAAAAATGTTTGTAAAACAAACACCAATAAAAAAATGCGATTCCATTTGACAAATAAAAAAAACATTAATACAACATATGAAAGCAGCAGTCATAACTATTGGAGATGAAATATTAATTGGTCAAATTGTTGACACAAATTCATCTTACATTTCAAAAGCATTAGATAAAATAGGAATTGCAACTTATGAGATGCTTTCTATCTCAGATGATAAAACCCATATTTTAGAAACGTTTCATAAAGTTCAGAATAATTTTGATGTTGTTGTTATAACTGGTGGTTTAGGGCCAACCAAAGATGATATTACTAAAAAAACATTTTGCGATTATTTTGAGGATGTTTTGGTGCAAGATGAATCGGTTTTATCTCATGTAAAAGATATTATTGAAGGGTTTTATAAAAGACCAATTACGCAATTAAACATTGAGCAAGCGTTGGTGCCATCAAAAGCAAAAGTACTTTTCAATAAAATGGGAACAGCTCCTGGAATGCTAATGGAACATGAAAATACCGTTTTTGTTTCTTTGCCAGGTGTGCCTTATGAAATGAAGTATTTGATTGATAATGAATTGATTCCTTATTTAGTTGAGAAATTTGAGCGACCATATATTGTGCATAAAACACTGATGACTTATGGTCGTGGAGAAAGTTTAATTGCAGAACAAATTGAAGATTGGGAAACGAATTTGCCGAGTTTTATAAAATTAGCGTATTTGCCAAGTCCAGGAAAAGTACGATTGCGATTAACTGCTCGTGGAGAAAATGAAGCGGTTTTAAGTGCTTCTATTTTAAAAGAAGTAGAGAAATTAGAGCCTTTAATTGGTGATATTATTGTGGGTTATGATGAAGACGAGACGATTGAGGTTATTGTCGGAAGAGCATTAGCAAAAAAAGAAGTAACTTTGTCTATCGCAGAAAGTTGTACAGGTGGGAAGATTTCGGAATTAATTACATCAGTATCAGGAGCTTCTGTTTATTTTCAAGGTGGAATTGTAGCATATTCCAATCATGTGAAAATGGATTTGTTAAAAGTGAATTCGGAAACAATAAAAAAGTTTTCTGTAGTGAGTGCTGAGGTTGCGAGAGAAATGGCTTTAAATTGTAAAACTATTTTTAATACAGATTTCGCAATTGCCACAACTGGAAACGCTGGACCAACAAAAGGGAACAGCGAAGCCGAAATTGGCAGTGTTTTTATTGCAATCGCTACTCCAAATGAAGTTTTTGTAGAAGAATTTAATTTTGGTCAACCGCGTGAAAAGGTCGTGGATAGGGCGGTTAACAAAGCATTTGAAATGTTATACAAAGAAATTTTAAAAAACTAATAAAAAATAGTTGCATAGTAAATGAAAAATCCTTTTCTTTGCACCCTTATTTAGAATAACGATATAAAAGTTTAGAATAATGTCAAGAGTTTGTGAACTAACAGGAAAAAGAGCAATGGTTGGAAACAACGTTTCTCACGCGATGAATAAAACTAAGAGAAAATTCTCTGTGAACTTAGTGAAAAAACGTTTTTACATTGCTGAAGAAGATAGATGGGTGAGCCTAAAAATATCTACAGCAGTATTAAAAACAATTAACAAAAATGGTATTGCCGCGGTTTTGAAAAAAGCTAAAGCAGAAGGATTTGTAAAATCTGTTTAATCATTTATAAAATATATTAAAATGGCAAAGAAAGGTAATAGAATCCAAGTAATTTTAGAGTGTACTGAGCACAAAGAATCTGGTCAACCAGGAACTTCTCGTTACATCACGACTAAAAACAAGAAAAACACACCAGATAGAATGGAAATCAAAAAATTCAATCCTATCTTGAAAAGAGTAACTGTTCACAAAGAAATTAAATAATTAGAAATTTTTAATTTTCAAATAACGTATTTGAAACTTTTAAATTCATAAAACATTAAGTCATGGCAAAGAAAACCGTAGCAACTTTACAAACAGCTTCTAAAAGATTGACTAAAGCAATCAAAATGGTAAAGTCTCCTAAAACAGGTGCTTATACATTTGTGGAATCAGTAATGACTCCAGAAGAAGTAGATGAGTTCTTAAAAAAGAAATAATCTGTACAATATAGATACTAAAAAAGCTATTTTCATTTGAAAGTAGCTTTTTTTATTTTATTTTTGTTCCATAAATAATGAAAATCATATCATTACTTACTTAATACAATGAGTTTTTTTAAAAAAATATTTTCTTCTAACAAAAGTGAACCTGTAATCACGGAACAGGAAAAACAAATTTTAGATAAAGGTTTAGAGAAAACAAAAACATCGTTCTTTTCCAAATTAACTAAAGCAGTTGCTGGAAAATCTAAAGTGGACGATGAAGTTTTAGATAATTTAGAAGAAGTACTTATTTCTTCAGATGTTGGTGTAAATACTACATTAAAAATTATTCAAAGGATTGAAAAAAGAGTTTCTCAAGACAAATATCTAGGAACTGACGAACTGAATTTAATCTTAAGAGAAGAAATTGGTTCGCTTTTATCTGAAACTAATTCTGGAAACGATTCTGAATTTACCATTCCAAAAGATACCAAACCATATGTGATTATGGTAGTTGGTGTTAATGGTGTAGGGAAAACTACCACTATTGGAAAATTAGCCTATCAGTTTAAAAAAGCAGGATATAAAGTCGTTTTAGGTGCTGCTGATACCTTCAGAGCTGCGGCAATAGATCAATTGCAAATTTGGGCAGATAGAGTAGATGTTCCAATGGTAAGACAGCAAATGGGTTCTGATCCAGCTTCTGTTGCTTTTGATACGTTACAATCTGCTGTTGCGCAAAATGCGGATGTTGTTATTATTGACACAGCAGGACGTTTACACAATAAAGTGGGTTTAATGAACGAATTAACCAAAGTAAAAAATGTAATGCAAAAAGTGGTTCCAAATACACCAAACGACGTAATGTTGGTGCTTGATGGTTCTACAGGACAAAACGCTTTTGAACAAGCCAAACAATTTACTGCTGCTACAGAAGTTTCTTGTTTAGCAGTAACTAAATTAGACGGAACCGCTAAAGGTGGTGTTGTAATAGGTATTTCAGATCAATTTCAAATTCCAGTAAAATATATTGGAGTAGGTGAAGGAATTGAAGATTTACAGGTATTTAATAAAACAGAATTTGTGGATTCTTTCTTTAATTAATTTGATAAAGTATGATGAATTTTTTTAAAAATATGACCAATTCAAAATTGCTATTAATTGCCATTATAGCTGCTTTTTTAGCCTTACCATTTGATTTGAAATTTTTAAGTTTTATGCAAAGCGAAAGTATCTTTATGTTTTTAAGATTACTTTCTTTTGTTTTGTTCATGTATGTGGCTATTAAAGTAATTAACGGAAAAACGAAAAAACCGGTTAAGAAAAAATAAGCCAACTTAAAAATAAATAATACGAAATCCTCAATAGCTATTGGGGATTTTTTATGTTAAAGAACGAATTGTTAATGTTAGCTTTTATTAAATTATTATTCTTATAATTTTGTTCGGAAGTAATATTGTTGATAGTTATAATACTGATTTTTTAGCTTTAGTAAATAATCCTTTACAACAAAATAAAAAGTCCGTCCCAATTATATCAGGACGGACTTTTTAATTATGTTATTTTAGAGTTTACTTCGCAATATTTACCGCTCTAGTTTCTCTAATTACAGTTACTTTAACTTGACCAGGATAAGTCATTTCCGTTTGAATTTTGTGTGAAATTTCAAAAGATAAAGTTGCTGCTAAATCGTCAGAAACTTTTTCACTTTCTACTAATACACGTAATTCTCTACCAGCTTGAATCGCGTAAGCATTCTTCACTCCAGGGAAACTATAAGCTACTTCTTCTAAGTCTTTTAAACGTTGGATATAAGAATCTAATACTTGACGTCTTGCGCCTGGTCTTGCTCCAGAAATCGCATCACACACTTGAATAATTGGAGAAATTAAATATTTCATTTCAATTTCATCGTGGTGTGCTCCAATCGCATTACAAACTTCTTCTTTTTCACCATACTTTTCAGCCCATTGCATACCTAAAATGGCGTGAGGCAATTCGCTTTCTGTATCTGGAACTTTTCCAATATCGTGTAATAAACCAGCTCTTTTCGCTAATTTCACGTTCAATCCTAATTCTGCAGCCATTAAACCACATAATTTAGAAACTTCTCTTGAGTGTTGTAATAAGTTTTGTCCGTAAGAAGAACGGTATTTCATACGTCCTACAATTTTAATCAATTCTGGGTGTAAACCGTGAATTCCTAAATCGATAACCGTACGTTTACCAACTTCGATGATTTCTTCCTCAATTTGTTTTTTTGTTTTCTCCACTACTTCTTCAATACGAGCTGGGTGAATACGACCGTCAGTAACTAATTTATGTAGTGCTAAACGCGCAATTTCTCTTCTAACAGGATCAAAACAAGATAAGATAATAGCTTCTGGTGTGTCATCTACAATGATTTCAACTCCAGTTGCCGCTTCAATAGCTCTAATGTTTCTTCCTTCTCTACCAATAATTCTACCTTTTACATCGTCAGATTCAATGTTGAATACAGAAACGCAATTTTCAACAGCTTCTTCTGTACCTACACGTTGAATCGTGCTAATAATGATTTTCTTAGCTTCTTGTTGAGCTTGCATTTTCGCTTCTTCAATTGTTTCTTGAATATGCGCCATTGCATTCGTTTTAGCTTCTGCTTTTAAACTTTCAACCAATTGGTTTTTTGCTTCTTCTGCAGATAAACCAGAAATTACTTCTAATTGCTCAATCTGACTTTTATGTAATTTGTCAACTTCTTGAGATTTTTTCTCTAAGTTGTCAATTTTGGTGTTGTATTCTGTGATTTTAGCTTCTGCTTCGTCGTTTACTTTCTTTGCTTTGGCTAATTCATTTGAAATTTGAGACTCTTTATCTCTTGTTCTTTTTTCGGCTTCAGCCATTTTTTTGTCTTTTGACAAAATTTCTTTTTCGTGTTCCGATTTTAATTCTAAAAATTTCTCTTTGGCTTGTAATAGCTTATTTTTCTTTTCAGCCTCAGCTTCTGATTTAGCATCTCTTAAAATTGAACCCGCTTCTTTTTTAGCATTTTTGATTAGGTTTGAAACATTGCTTTTTTCTAAAAATTTAGCAATTGCAAATCCCATAGCCAATCCAGCAACGATTCCAATAATTATGATTAATGTTGATTCCATAGTTTTGTTTAGTTTAATAAAAAAGCCCACATCAGGTGTTTGAATAAACTCGATTCAGACAGGATTTGAGCTAGAGCAATGATCAAGGATTCCCGTGAAGGACGTGCTTTACTATTACAAATTCACTCGTTTAATTGTTAGTGTTGAGTTTATCAAATATTTACTAATGTGGGCAGTACTTTAGTGTTTTTGTATGAACGTATTTTCTTGTTTTGAAAGTAAACTTTCAATTTTATCGTTGAGTTTTTTCAATCTTTCAAATGCATCTACGGTATCTGTAGAAGTATCTATTTGTGTTTGTTCGATTTGAGAAGCAAATTGTAAAGCGCACATGGCTAAAACATCTTGTTTATCTCTTACCGCATAGCTGGCTTCAAATTTTTTAATGGTAGCATCGATTTTTTTAGATGCCGTTCTTAGACCTTCTTCCTGAGTAGTTTCCACTGTTAATGGATAGACTCGGTCTGCAATTGAAATTTTTATTTTTAACTTTTCTGCCATAATTATTCAGAAAGTTGAGCTATACAATAGTCGATTTCTCTAATCAACGAATTTATTTTCAGTTTTGTTTCTTTCTTGTATTCTTCACTGCCTAGAAGAGAATTAGTAATTCGTAAGCTTTCTAACTCATTTTTTAATAAGTTTACTTTTTCATTTTCGTGTTGGGCGGTTTGCTTGATTTCTTTCAATTCTTTAGATAAACTTTCGTTCAATTGCTCTAAATTCTCTATTTTTTTAGACAACTTAAAGAACTTTACTTCTAAAGAATCAATAACTTTTGACAATTCGCTCATTACAACTTAATTCTTTTCTTGATTTTACAAATTTAAAACTTCAATCTCGAAATCCAACATTTTTTTACAAAAATTATAAAGTTTTTTTCTCGAGAGTTATTTTCTTAATGTTCTGTTGGTTTTTTACTCTTTATGAAGTCTAAAATTAGTGTTGCAATTAATTTTCCTGTTAAATGATTATTGTTAGATAAATCCAAATCCGGAGCACCTTCGCAAATGTGAAAATAACAGGCATTTTCTTCTTTTCCAACGGAATGTATAAAATGTCGCGCTTTTTCTACACTAAATCCACTTAATGTCATGGCACTACTTGGGATGTTTGGAATCGCATCTAAATCTAATTCTAAACCAAAAGGCGTATTAGAGATGAATTTCAAAGCATTTAATATTTCATTTGAAAAACTTTTCGATTTTCTAACCGCCATTTCTTCATAGGTAACATATTTCACCCGTTCTTCAATTGTTTTTAAGGTATTGAAAACGCTTTTTGACACGAAATTTTCATGCAACCCGAAGATGAAATATTTTTTTAGGAAACCTTCTTCAAAAGCATAAGTGAAACCATTTCCACTGTGTCGGCCTTCCATAATTCGGAAATCAGTATGTGCATCAAAATTTATGGCATTCACTGGAATTCCTTTTGCAAGTGCTAACCCTTTTATATTTCCATATGCATTGTTGTGTCCGCCACCAATGATAATCGGAATTTTATTTGCTTTAATAATGGTGCTAATCACGAATGAAACATCTTTGTCAATAGTTTCAACCAAACTAAAAAGTTTTTTACGATCTTCCTTGTTGGTTGTGTCTAAATTTTTTGAAATTTCCATTTCTGCTGTGAAATCAATTTCGCCTAAAGCTATCAATTCACTTCCTTTACAGAATTTATTATGTTGGAAGTTGACTAAACTTTTTAAAGTACTTTCAAATGCGGTTGCGGCACCAGTTCTTCCCAAGTTTGCTTTTACACCAATATCTTCGGGTAAACCAATTAAAACAAATTTTGCTTCGCAATTGGTAATGAATTCTATCCAATTTTCATTACTTGGAACCGTTATCATCTTTTCGCCAAACTTTATTTCACCACTTCTGTGTTGTGTGATTTTAGCTAAATCTTTAGTGCTGAATACGTTTAATTTATCCATTTTGTGTTTTAAATGTGTATCCAAATATAATATTTTCAAGATACATTACGTTATATAGTGATAGAAATAAATAAAATTTTATTTTTGTATGGAATAATTAACCTAAATCAAAAAAAATGGAATTAAATCAATCAAATCCTCGAAATTCTGGATTAAAGGCTGCTATTGTTGTTTTGGCCTTACTTCTAATGGGAAGTTTAGCTTATGTGTATAAATTGAATCAGGATAAAAGTGAAGTTGATTCTAGTTTGTCTAAAACAATGACTGAAAAAGAAAAATTTCAATCAGAATTAGAAGCAAAAATTGCAGAATATGATACTGCTATTGCTGACAACACTGCTTTAAAAGGGGAATTGGAAGAAGAACAAGCAAAAATTGTGGAATTATTAGAGAAAATTAAAAAATCTAATGGTAGCGTGGCTGAACTTTCTAAATACAAAAATGAGTATGTGAAATTGAAACGTGAAATGGATAATTTAATCGCTGAAAATAATGTTTTAAAAGAGAATAACACGAAGTTAACTAAGAATTTAGACAGTACAGTTGTAGTTTTAACAAACGCAAGAACAGCTAATGATACTTTAGTTGCAAAAAACGAAAATTTATCTAAAACAGTTGAAAAAGCTCAAAAATTATCAGTTTTAAACTTAACAACTTTGGCAGTAAAACAAAGAAGTTCAGGAAAACAAATAGACACTGACAAAGCAACAAGAGCTGATGTTTTAAAAATTAGTTTTACAATTGCTGAAAACCAAGTGGCTAAAACTGGAGATAGAACGTATTTTGTACAAGTAATTGATAGTAAAAACAATGTTTTAGGAGATAAAAAAACAGAAGCTTTTGGAACTACATATTTACCATATAGTTTTCAGAAAACAGTTAAGTATGAAAATAAAACGGTACAAGTGCAAGAAGATTTACCTGTAAAAAGTATTTCTGCGGGAACTTATTTTGTAAATGTATTTGATAAAAATGGAGAGTTAGTTTCTAAAAACAGTTTTCAATTGAGATAATACAAGTTATATATTTATTAAAAAAGGCTTCAAGTAATTTGAAGCCTTTTTTTTTATTCTGTAATTGTTGCTGATTTGAAATTTTCATTAACTTTTTTCCAGTTAATTACGTTGAAATACGCATCAATATAATCTTTTCGTTTGTTTTGGTATTTTAAGTAATACGCGTGTTCCCAAATATCTAAAGCTAAAATTGGTGTTCCTTTAATTTCTGCTCTTGGCATTAATGGATTGTCTTGGTTTATAGTAGAAGTAATTACTAATTTCCCGGATTTGTCTTTTACTAACCAAACCCAACCTGAACCAAATAATTTTGTAGCACTTTCAGTAAATTGTTTTTTAAATTCATCGTAAGAACCAAAGTCTTTGTTGATAGCTTCCAAAACTTCATCAGTTGCTTCTCCGCCATTTGCTGTTAATATTTGGAAAAAGAAATTATGATTGTAATAACCACCAGCGTTATTTCTTATGTCCGATTTATTCATATCTAATTTTTTTAGAATTTCTTCTATTGATTTAGATTCTAAATCTGTTCCTTTGAGAGCTGTATTTAATTTGTTGCAATATCCAACATGATGTTTCGAATAATGAGTTTCCATGGTTTTCGTGTCGATAAATGGCTCTAAACCATTATAAGCATATGGCAAACCTTTCATTTGAAAAGCACCTTCTGCATCATCAGCTTTCACGTCAGCAGGATTTCCCATCGCAATTTTTTCTACTTTTTCTGGTTCGGGAATGGTAACTTCTATCAATTCTTTATCTTTTCCACAACTTGTAAAACCAACTATCGTAGCAAGTGTTAGTACTAGAATTCTATGTTTCATTTGATTTGTTATTTAGATTTTACAAAAATAAAAAAGATAAACATTACTGTCTATCTTTTAACATTTGATTTATAATTTCGATATATTTTTCTTTGGCTTGATCGGCGCTAAGATGTCTAACTTGCATCCAGGCGTTTTGTTTAAAAGCGGTAATTACTTCATCAGATTCATAGCCATGATGACTATAACTGATGTTTTCAGAAAGAGCTTGTTTGTAGTAGGCATAAAGAACCAGCTGTACATCTTGCGGTACAGAAGTTTTAGGGATTTTTTCGTTGGCATTTCGAATAGCTTCCTGGAATCTTTCATCTAACGACAAATTGTTCATTTATTTTTTACTAATTACGGTTTTGTTTCCAATTGCTTTTTGTCCTAATTTTACATTAATTTCTGTTCCAATTGGGAAATATAAATCCACACGAGAACCAAATTTAATAAAACCAGCATCTTTTCCTTGAACAACTCTCATGCCTTCAACCGCATAATTTACAATTCTTTTGGCTAATGCACCAGCAATTTGTCGGTACATAATTTCGCCATATACTCTGTTTTCTATAACAACAGTTGTACGCTCGTTTTCTTCACTGGCTTTTGGATGCCAAGCTACTAAAAACTTACCAGGATGATATTTGCTATATTTTACGATTCCATTTAACGCATATCTTGTTACGTGAACATTGATAGGTGACATAAAAATAGAAACCATTAATCTTTTATCTTTAAAATATTCTGGTTCGAAAACTTCTTCAATTACCACTACTTTTCCATCAACTGGAGCTAATACGTGATTGTCACTATTATCAGCAATTCTTATTGGATCTCTAAAAAATTGAAGAATCATGATTAAAAGAAAAAGTAGTGTACATTGAACTATTATTCTTATAACGGTAGTATCATGTAGTAAATAATCAACACCAAAAATACCCAAAACGGTAATTAAAGTTGAAATTAAAATGATTTTAGATCCTTCTGGATGAAATTTAAGCATAATTAAAATAAATTAAATATAAAACATATAAAAACGGAACTACAAAAATAACACTGTCTAATCGGTCTAAAATTCCACCGTGACCAGGCATAATGTTTCCGCTATCTTTTACTCCGGCTTCTCTTTTGAATTTAGATTCTACTAAATCGCCAAGAGTACCAAATAATGCAATTACAATTGCTGTAATAATCCACAAAGTTACGTTAAAAAAAGTATAAAATTGACTAATTATTAAAGAAGCAAGTATGGTAAATAGCATTCCGCCAATAAAACCTTCAATTGTTTTTTTTGGAGAAACTCTTTCAAGTAGTTTGTGTTTTCCTATAGATTTGCCAACTATATAGGCAAATGTGTCGTTACACCAAATCATAATAAAAATGGCCAAAACAATTTCGTATTTAGCTGGATTTATGAAGTTTGGAATTGACAATAATAAGATAAAAGGTAAAGTAATGTATAAAAACAAATGACTATACGTTTTGTGGTATTTATGAAAAGATTTGTCCTTAAATAAATTAATTAAAAGTAAGATGTTGAAAACTACGCAACCTGAAGCAATGTAAATTAAATTTGCTGGCGGAAGCTGGCTTAAGAAAAACAATACTGAAATTAAAATTCCTCCAATGGCAAATAAGTAATAGTATTTGTAATTGGTCATTTTTGAAAATTCATAAATACTTAAACACATAAAAACAGTGAATAAAATATGAAAGGTAATTGGCGAAAAAAGGGTGCAAAATATAAGTAGCGCAATATAAATGGCACCACTAGTTGCTCTTGTTACATTTTCACTCATTATTATAAATCTTCTAGTAGAATTAAGTATAAGTTTTTGTGGCAACTACCATAGTGAAGAAAATCTTCTTCTTTGGTTTTTTCAAAATACTTAATTGCAGTAATATTTGTTGGATATTCTTTGTCGTATTTGTTTTTGATGTTTCTTAAACTGTCACCTTTTGTCATGGTTAATTGACTAGTGGAAGCAAATACAATAATATTAGTTGGTAATTCGTCTATTTTATGTTGTTTTAATTGTTTTGATGAGAATAAGATCGAACCTTCATCAGCAATTAAGTTTTCACATGGTGTAAAGAAGAAAGTTGGATTTGGTGTGTTTTTGTATTCTAATCTATTTTCATCTAAAAAGTGAAATAATCTCGAATCAAAGCATTTTACTTCATTTTCAAACCAGTCATTTTCTTCTAAAATATTTTCAAAGTTATCATGAACCTCGCTCATACTTGAACAATAAATGAATTTTCCACCATTATTTTTAAAGTTAATGGTAAATAATTCGTCTACTGGTGTACTAATGTCGGGTGTATATTGGCTTTTATTAACGTTTTTCTCCGTATTATCGGTATCGTCTTGGTTGCCAAATATTTTTTTGAAAATATTCATTTTAAATCTGTAAACATTCTTAAGCATCAAATATAAAAAAATCTTAACTTAAAATTACTTCTAGGTTAAGATTTTTTATACAATAGATTGTTAATAACTTATTCTGCTATATTTTCTGAGTTAGATTCTGAATCAGATTTAGAAATAATCTCAGTCATGGTTTCAGGTTTATCTTCCTCAATGTCAAAAGGTCGTTTTCCAAAAATAGTTTCTAAATCGTCTTTGAAAATGACTTCTTTATCGATTAAAATATCAGCTAATGCTTCTAATTTTGTTCTGTTCTCCGTTAAAATCGAGATCGCTCTTTGATATTGTTCTTCAATTAAACCTGATATTTCCGCATCAATAACTCTTGCAGTATCATCTGAATACGGTTTTGAAAAATTATAATCAGATTGCCCAGATGAATCGTAATAAGTGATGTTTCCGATTTTATCATTTAAACCATAAACCGTAACCATTGCACGAGCTTGTTTGGTTACTTTTTCTAAATCTGAAAGTGCACCAGTCGAAATTTTATCGAAAACTACTTTTTCAGCAGCTCTTCCGCCCATTGTAGCACACATTTCGTCTAACATTTGTTCGGTTCTCACAATTTGTCTTTCTTCTGGTAAATACCAAGCAGCACCTAAGCTTTGTCCTCTAGGAACAATCGTAACTTTCACTAAAGGCGCAGCATGTTCTAACATCCAACTTACGGTGGCATGACCTGCTTCGTGTATCGCAATAGCGTGTTTTTCTGCTTTTGTAATGATTTTATTTTTCTTTTCTAAACCACCAACAATTCTGTCAACAGCATCTAAGAAATCTTGTTTATCCACAGCTTTTTTGTCTTTTCTTGCGGCAACTAAAGCGGCTTCATTACATACATTTGCAATATCGGCACCAGAAAAACCAGGCGTTTGTTTCGCTAAAAACTCCACATCTAATGCTTCTGATTTTGTAATAGGTTTTAAGTGTACTTCAAAAATAGCAGCACGTTCTCTAATATCTGGTAAGTCTACATAAATTTGTCTGTCAAAACGACCTGCACGCATTAATGCTTTGTCTAAAACATCAGCTCTGTTTGTTGCAGCTAATACAATTACATTAGAATTGGTACCAAATCCGTCCATTTCAGTCAATAACTGATTTAATGTGTTTTCTCTTTCGTCATTACTTCCAGACATGTTGTTTTTACCACGTGCTCTACCAACGGCATCAATCTCGTCAATAAAAATAATAGCAGGCGCTTTTTCTTTAGCTTGTTTGAATAAATCTCTAACACGAGAAGCTCCAACACCTACGAACATTTCCACAAAATCAGAACCTGATAAAGAGAAGAAAGGTACGTTTGCTTCGCCAGCAACAGCTTTGGCTAATAAGGTTTTTCCAGTTCCTGGAGGTCCAACTAATAAGGCTCCCTTTGGAATTTTACCACCAATACTTGTATATTTTTCAGGTGTTTTTAAGAATTCTACAATTTCTTGTATTTCCTCTTTGGCACCTTCTAATCCAGCTACGTTTTCAAAAGTAACTTTTATGTCATTTTTTTCGTCGAATAATTTCGCTTTCGATTTGCCGATACTAAATATTTGACCGCCACCACCAGCACCACCAGACATTCTTTTCGAAATGAAATAGAAAAATCCAATAAAAATTAAGGTTGGTAATAACAATCCAATCCATTCGCCCCAATTACTTGTAGGTTTTAAATCGTATGTAGAAATTAATTTATTTTTTTTAGCCTCTTTTAGTTCGTTTTGAAATAACTCTAAACTTCCAACATCTTTTACTAAATAATGTGGCCCTTTTTCTAGAGTTACTTTCTTTAATTCTTTGTCTGTGGAACTTTTATAAGCAGCTTTTTTTAAAGTAATTTCGGCAGTATTACCAGAAGTACTAGTTAAAATGTCTACTTTTTCAATTTGATTTTTATTCAATAAATCATAAAAAGAAGAAATAGAAGTCGATTTCGGATAATTCATATCGAAACCACCATTAAAAAAGTTGATTAATAAAATTATCGAAACAGCTAATATTGGGAAAAACCAAGGCCCAAGTTTTACAACTTTAATAATTGGCTTGTTTTTGTTTTCGTTTTCTTTCTCTGACATAATTGTTTTAGAATTTGTTTTCTATTGAAGTAATTTTTGCATCACCCCAAAGACTTTCAATGTTATAATACTCTCTAATGTGTTTTTGAAATACGTGAACTACTACATTTACATAATCCATTAATACCCATTCTCCAACGTCAGTTCCTTCAACATGCCAAGGTTTGTCTTTTAATTCTTTAGACACGCCTTTTTGTACGGAACCTACAATTGCATTTACTTGGGTATTCGAATTACCATTGCAAATTACAAAATAATCACAAACACTATTGTCAATTCCTCTTAAGTCAAGAATATCAATATCTAATCCTTTTACATCTTCAATTCCTTTGATGATACTTGCTAGTAAATCATCTGTGCTAATATTTTTCGTCATCTATTATTTATTCGTTTTGTGCAAAGGTATCATTTTTTGTCTTTATTTTTGTAACTTCAATTAAGTAATAACAAAATTTCTTATATGCATATTATCAAACTCCCTGCCATTGATTCAACAAATAGCTATTTAAAGGAAATGACTACGAAACAATCTGTTGAAAATTTCACAGTTGTTGTAGCAGAAAACCAAACAAATGGACGAGGGCAACGCGGTGCGAATTGGGAAGTTGAAAGTGGTAAAAATCTAACATTCAGTGTTTTGATAAAAGATGTGTTGCTGAATTTTGAAGAAGTTTTCAATTTAAATGTAGTGGTTGCTGTTAGTTTATTTCAATCGTTTTCTAATTTGAAAATTCCGAATTTAACTATAAAGTGGGCAAACGACATTTTGGCAGATAAAAAGAAAATTTGTGGCATTTTAATTGAAAATCAGTTCAAAAGTAACTCAGAAATCATTTCTGTCATAGGAATTGGCATAAATGTGAATCAAGAAAATTTTTCAAATTTGCCACAAGCGAGTTCATTAAAAAAGATTTCTGGACAAGAATGGAATAAAGAGGAAGTATTGCTAAATTTCTTAAACCAATTTCAAAACAACATCAATTTATATAAAAACCAAGGTGCCGCATATTTTTGGGAAATGTATCACGAAAATTTATTTAAAAAAAATGTGCCTATGGCTTTTGAAAACGCATCAAGTGATAAATTTATGGGAATAATCAAACAAGTATTGCCAAATGGTTTGTTACAAATTGAGTTAGAAGACGATAGTTTGAAGCTTTTTGACATTAAAGAAATAAAAATGTTGTATTAGATTGTCAATTTACAACTTCGATCTTCCAACTTCCTCTTACAAATATTAAATTTTGTTAAAATAGTTACTCTTTATTTTCAATTCTGTACATTTGCAGTACTCAAAAAAACGACAACATTTTATGTTACAAAAATTACTTTCCGCTCTATATTCTACGCGCTTAATGGCTCTTTTATTCATTGGTTTTGCAGCAGCAATGGCGGCAGGAACTTTCATTGAAGATGCTTATAATACAGAAACTGCTAGAATTTTAGTATACAATACCTGGTGGTTTGAAGCCATTATGTTGTTTTTCTTAATCAACTTTTTTGGAAACATCAAACGTTACCAATTGCATAAAAGAGAAAAATGGGCGACTTTATTATTACACTTGTCTTGGATTTTTATAATTATTGGTGCATTTGTCACAAGATATATTAGCTACGAAGGCTTAATGCCAATTCGTGAAGGCGCTACAGCAAATATGGTATATTCTGATATGCCGCATTTAACCACTTTTGTAGATGGTGACTATAAAGGTGAAATGAAACGTAAAACTACTGAAAATCAATTATTACTTTCTCAAGCTGTAAATAATTCATTTTCATATTCTGATGAATTTTCGGACATTCCATATAAAATTGAATTAAAAGAATTTATTATGAATGCGTCAGAAACATTTAAACCAAATGCTAAAGGCGATTTATATATTAAATTAGTGGAAGCCAGTGGCGGAAGCAGAAAAGAACATTTTTTACGTAATGGTGAAGTTAAAAATATTAGTAACGTATTATTTGCGTTTAATAAATTCACTCAAGGTGCTGTAAATATTACTAAAATATCATCGGCTTATACGATTCAAACGCCATTTGACGGGAATTTCATGCGAATGGCAGATAAATTCCAAGGAACAATTGCTAAAGACAAACCAAGTCCGTTAATGTTCCGTTCTTTATATAATGCTGGTGGAAGTCAGTTCGTATTTCCAGAAATGGCTCAACATGGAGAAGTGGTTTTAGCTTCAAACAACAATTATAAAGATAAAAAAACAGATGATGCGATTGTGGTTAAAGTGACTTCTCAAAATAAAGAAGAAATTGTAACATTATCTGGTTCAAAAGGAAAACAAGGGGAACCAAAAAGCTTTAAAATTGGAAAATTAGATTTCACTTTAATGTATGGAAGTAAAGTACATAACTTGCCTTTTTCTATAAAATTAGACGATTTTATTGCTGAAAAACAACCAGGAACAGAAAAAAGTTATTCGGCATTTAAAAGTAAAATCGAAGTATTGAACGGAAAAGAAAGTTTTAAAGACAGCGTTTTTATGAATAACGTTTTAGACTACAAAGGTTTCCGATTTTTTCAAGCGAGTTTTGATGAAGACGAAAAAGGAACCGTACTTTCTGTAAGTCACGATTTCTGGGGAACTTGGATTAGTTACATCGGTTATTTCTTATTGTATTTTGCGATGATGGCCATTTTATTCGATAAAAACACCAGATTTAACGATTTAAAAGTGAAAGTAGACAAAATCCGTGCTAAAAAAGCGGCTTTATCTGTACTATTATTTTTCTTCGGATTAGTTGGTTTTGCTCAAGAAGAACATACCAATCATGACGGACATAATCATGGAGCCGAACCACATCAGCATGAAACATCTTCGGTTACTAAGCCAAAAATGCCAACTGTAGAACAATCTTTAAAAGAGATTAGAAAATATATGGTGACTGCTGAACATGCGGAAAAATTCGGAAGATTAGTCATCCAAGACTATAGCGGAAGAATGAAACCCGTGAATACTTTCTCCTCTGAATTATTACGAAAAGTTTCTAAAAACGACACATTTGAAGGCTATACTTCAGATCAGGTATTAATTTCGATGAATCAATTTCCAGAATTTTGGTATCAAATTCCAATTATTCATTTAGTTAAAGGAAACGACAGCATTCGTAAAATTATAGGTGTAGACAAAGAGGCAAAATACGCACCGTTAATCAGTTTTTTCGATGATTTCGGAAATTATAAATTACAAAAACAAACAGATGAAGCGTATAAAGAAGTTGTTCCAAATAAGTTTCAAAAAGATTTTATAGAAGCAGATAAGAAGGTAAACTTATTATATTCTGCAATTAGCGGACAAATTTTGCGATTTTTTCCACTTCCAAAAGATGCCAACAACAAATGGGCTTCTTATTTAGAATTGCAACATCCAACGAAAACCAATTTAGATACGGTTAAAAACATTATTCCGTTTTATTTCGGAGAAGCGGCAAGAGCCTCACAATCTAAAGACTATAAAAATGCAGAAAGTTTATTAACTGGTTTGTCAAAATTTCAAAGAGAATTTGGCGGAAAAGTAATGCTTTCTCAAGACAAATTAGAAGCAGAAATTCAATATAACAAATACGATATTTTTAAAAAATTATTCTCTTGGTATATGTATGCTGGAGTATTAATGTTTGCATTTGTGATTGTTCAAATTTTCAATAAAAAGAAATGGGTAAATTATGTAGTGAAGTTTTTCCACGGAACTATTATTTTACTTTTCATTTTACACTTAGCAGGTTTAATTGTTCGTTGGTATATTTCTGGTCACGCACCTTGGTCTGACGCTTATGAAAGTATGATTTATGTAGCTTGGGCAACCATGTTCTTTGGTGTGGCTTTCGGAAGAAAATCGGAACTAACAGTAGCTTCGACAGCTTTTGTAACAGCTATGATTTTAATGATTGCACATTGGAATTGGATGGATCCAAGTATTGCGAATTTACAACCGGTTTTAAATTCGTATTGGTTAATGATTCACGTTGCGGTTATTGTAGCGAGTTACGGACCATTTACTTTGGCTATGATTTTAGGATTAGTGTCTTTGTTCTTAATAATTTTTACGAATAAAAAGAACAAAGCCAAAATGGAATTAAACATCAAAGAAATTACATATATTAACGAATTAGCTTTAACTGTTGGTTTAGTCATGTTAACTATTGGAAATTTCCTTGGCGGACAATGGGCTAACGAAAGTTGGGGTCGTTATTGGGGTTGGGATCCAAAAGAAACTTGGGCGTTAATTAGTATTATGGTGTACGCTTTTGTAATTCACGCTCGATTTGTACCAGCTTTACGCGGCTTTTTTGCTTATAATTTTATGTCGGTTTTAGCTTTTGCAAGTATTTTAATGACGTATTTTGGTGTAAATTTCCACTTGAGCGGATTGCATTCTTACGCTTCTGGAGAAGAACAAAATGTAATTTATTATGGATACGCTTTAGCAGTTGTTTTAACGATTTCAGCGATAGCTTACGTTCAATATAAAAGATTTTACAAGAAGAATTAAAAATAAATTTTACTTTTAAAAAGCCTGACAGATTTTAAAACCTGTCAGGTTTTTTATTTTAACCCAACATTAACTTTTGTTTCCTGTATCTTTTCATACATTTGAGAAATAAAAATACTTGTTTATGAAATTATTTCACACTTTCACAGGAATTGTACTAGTTGTATTGGCTTGCAATACTAAAAACGAAGATAAAAAAGCAGAAAATTGGGAACATTTCGTGGAAAATACTAACGAAAATCCTTCCTCAGAAACTTCTAAAATTACTACTATGGAACAAGGTTCAATTTATACTTTTAAAGTAAAAGATTTATCAGGAAACGAATTTGATTTCGCTTCATTAAAAGGAAAGAAAATACTAATTGTAAATACAGCTTCAGAATGTGGATTAACACCGCAATACGAACAATTACAAGCAATTTACGAAAAATACCAAGATAAGAATTTTGTTATTGTAGGTTTTCCAGCTAACAATTTCGGTGCACAAGAACCAGGTACAAATGCAGAAATTGGTGCGTTTTGTAAAAAGAATTACGGTGTGACTTTTCCAATGATGGAGAAGATTTCAGTAAAAGGAAGCGATATGCATGAGATTTATCAATTCTTAACTCAAAAAGCCAAAAACGGATTAGAAGATAGTGTTGTAGAATGGAATTTTCAAAAATATTTAATTGACGAAAACGGACATTTAGTAGATGTTATTTCGCCAAGAGTGTTACCAAACGACAGTTCAATTACCAATTGGATTGAAGGGAAATAGTTTTTAGTTTAAGTTGTTAAAATTCCAAGTTTCAATTTATTGAAATTTGGAATTTTTTTGTTTTAGAATTTCACTACAATATTTTCTGCATAAAAACCGAATGTAGCCAACGGTTAAATTTAAACCCAGATTCTTTTATAAAACCCGCCTTTTCAAATCCGAATTTTTCGTGAAAGGCGATACTGCTTTCATTTTCCGAATCGATTACACCAATCATCGTATGTAAACCTTGGTTTTTCGCTAAAGCAATTAATTCGGTTAATAACATATTTCCAATTCCTTTTCCAATGAAGTTTTTATTGGCATAAACAGAATGTTCGACGGTGAATTTATAGGCTTCTCTAAAACGAAATTCGCTATAATATCCAAAACCTACTACTTCATTATTTAGTTCTGCGACAATAATTGGAAAGCCTTTTTGCAATTTATCTTCAAAAATAGCCAATTGCTGCGCTAAAGTTCTAGGTTGATAATCGTACAAAGCCACACCGTTTAAAATTTGGTCGTTGATGATTTCTAATATGGCTGGGCAATCTTCGGTTTTGTAACTACGAATTATTGGATTCATTATGAAGTATTTATTTATGACATAAAAGTATAAAAAATGTGTGTTATTTCGTAAATTTGTCTCTAAGAATATTTTAAAAACACATAGGCACATAGTTTTATTTATATTGCCACGAATTAACGAATTTAAAAAATAGTTGACATAGTTTGTATTATTCGTCTTTGACGAAAAATTCGAATTAAATCTAATCCCTTTTACATTAGTGAATTCGTGGCAAAATAATGATATATTTGATTTGAAGCATTCTTTTCGCTTTGTTTTCTATTTTAGCGAAGCGATTTTTTCATCATAAAAACCTATGTTTCTATGTGTTTATTAATTTTTTAACTAGTAAAATTGAAAGCCAACTTATACCCAAAAATACCATTAGCACAAGCTGTCATTGCCATTTTTCGTCAAAAAGAAATTCAACATATTGTAATTTCTCCAGGTTCGAGAAACGCACCTTTAACCATCGGATTTACCAATCAAGAAGGTTTTACTTGCTATAGTATTGCAGATGAGCGATGTGCGGCGTTTTTTGCATTAGGTTTAGCACAACAATTACAACAACCCGTTGCCGTAGTTTGTACTTCAGGTTCGGCTTTGTTGAATTATTATCCAGCGGTTGCGGAAGCGTTTTACAGTCAAATTCCTTTATTAGTGGTTTCGGCAGATAGACCGCAAAGTAAAATCGATATTGGAGACGGACAAACGATTCGTCAGGAAAATGTTTTTGCGAATCATATCGTTTTTTCTGCTAATTTAACCGAAAATGCTTCTGAGGAAAATGACAATTTAATAGTTTCGGCGATTGAAACGGCTATTTCTCAAAAAGGTCCAGCGCATATTAATGTTCCATTCGAAGAACCTTTATATGAAACACTTTTAGAACCAACTTATGTTCCGAAAATTACTGTTTTAGATTATGAAAAACCAGAATTTAATCTAGATGCGAAGATTGTTTCAGATTGGCATTCTGCAAAAAAGAAATTAATTTTAGTAGGCGAGTTGTTGCCGAATTCCATCGAACAAAAATATGTTGAATTTTTAGCTAAAGACGAAAGTGTTTTGGTGCTTTTAGAGAAAACGTCCAACTTACATCATCCAACTTTTATTGACAGAATTGATACGTTAGTCACCACTTTTTCAGAAGATGATAAACACAATTTTCAACCAGATATTCTACTTACTTTTGGTGGAATGGTTGTTTCTAAACGAATAAAAGCCTTGTTGAGAAGTTATCAACCGAAACAACATTGGCATGTAGATGAACTTCGTGCGTATGACACATTTGGTTGTTTGTCGGAACATTTTCAAACGAATATTTCTTGCTTTTTTAATCAATTGTTAGTCGAAAATAATATCATTGAATCGAAATATCAATGGGATTTTCAAATTATTTGGCAAGAAAGATTAGTGAAACACGACAGTTATATGTCTGAAATTCCATATTCAGATTTTAAAGTTTTCGATTTTTTAAGTCAAAATTTACCTGAGCATATTCAGTTGCAAGTCAGTAATAGTTCACCGATTCGTTATATTCAATTGGTCAATATTAATAAAACGATTGAAGTGTTTTGTAATCGAGGTACAAGTGGAATTGATGGTAGCACGTCAACGTCAATTGGAGCAGCTGTAGTGAATGAAAAACCAACAATTTTAATTACGGGTGATATTAGTTTTCTGTACGATAGCAATGCGTTATGGAACAATTACATTCCGAAGAATTTCAAAATTATTTTGATTAATAATAACGGTGGCGGTATTTTTAGAATTTTGCCTGGACATCAAGAAACGGAAACGTTTAATACTTTTTTCGAAACCTCGCATCATTTAACTGCTGAACATTTAGCAAAAATGTATCATTTAAATTATGTTTCTGTACAAAATGAAAACGAGTTACAATCGGTTTGGAATACTTTTATTTCAGAAGAAAATTCGCCAACAATTCTAGAAATTTTCACTCCAGAAAAATTGAATAACTCTATTTTATTGGATTATTTTAAGCATTTGTAGGTTTTAATTTCACATTCAAAATTCCAAGTTCAACATTCGTTCTTTTATTTTCTCCATATAAGTCATATTAGTTTTTTTTAAATGAGTTTAGGCTAAGTTTTTACTTGTTTTATTTTCATTATTAAAAGGTTAATTTTTATTTCAAATTCTTTATTTTTTAAGTAAATTATTGTAAGTTTGAAAGATAACTAACAAAAAAACAAACAATTATGAGTAAAAGAGATGAATTAATAGTAAAGTATGCTGCAGATTTAAAAGACAAATGTGGTGTATCTGCTGATATGGATTTATTAACTAAAGTAGTTATTGGTTGTGGTCCATCTATTTATAATGCAGATTCTTCAACGGTTTCAGGAACAGATGATAAAGAATTAGCAACTGTAAAAAACAATTTTTTAATTAAGAAATTAGGTTTAAGTGATGGTGCAGATTTAGATAAAGGAATTGATGCTGTAATTGAAAAATACGGTCGTTCTAATAGAAGTAAATACAGAGCTGTAGTGTATTATTTATTAGCGGTTCACTTCAATAAAGAATCGGTTTACAAATAAAAATATATAAAAAAATCCTGAATGAAAGTTCAGGATTTTTTTGTTCTATTACATTTCGTATAATTCAATAGGTAATTGATCTGGATCTTCGAAAAAAGTAAATCTTTTTTGGGTGAATTCGTCAATTCTTATCGGTTCAGTTTTAATATTATGGTTAGATAAAATTTTAATTGCACTTTCAATATTGTCTACTTCAAAAGCAATATGACGTAAGCCACGAGCTTCTGGTCTGGAAATTCTTTCTGGCGGATTTGGAAAGGAGAATAATTCAATACAATAATTCCCATTTAAAGTTAAATCTAATTTGTACGATTGTCTTTCCTTACGATAGACTTCTTGCGAGATTTCGAATCCTAAAATTTCAGTATAAAAGTGTTTAGATTTTTCGTAATTCGAACAAATAATAGCAATATGATGAATTTTTTTAAGCATTTTAATGTGTTTGATTTTTTATGGCTGATAGAAAAACAAATATATAAATTTTAGCATAAAAAAATCCCCAATAGTACTATTGAGGATTTCGTTTTATTTTTTACCGTCTTTAAACTTGAATTTTTCGACAGGATTTTGTTTGGCTGGTTTTTTATCGTTACCAAATTTGTTTTTTCCAAAAGCAGGCTTTTTATCTGAACTTTCACCAGTTTTAGGTTTAAATTCTTTTTTGTCACCGTCTTTTGTAAATGGTTTTTTATCTCCAGTTCTTGGTTTAAATTGCGTTTTACTATCCGTTTTGTCGTATGGTTTCTTCGGTTCGTAAACTTTATCTGTTCTTTCTGTTTGCGTTTCGTAATCTTTGTGCGACTTAATGACTTCACGTGGGTTTTTCGGGTTTTCCTTTGTTCCTCGTAAATGAATAATTAATCCATTTAAGAAATTACGCAATACTTGATCGCCACATTCCATAAAATTAGAATGATCTTCCGCACGGAAAATATCGCCTAATTCGCCTTTCGACATTTTAAAATCGACTAGATTTAAAATTTCAACTATTTGGTCGTCACGTAATTGTAAGGCTACGCGTAGTTTTTTGAAGATATCGTTGTTATTCATTGTATATTGTGTTTTTATTTTTTGTTCCTAATTCGTTGTTCCTAATTCGTTGTTCGTTGTTGAATGTTCGTTGTTGAATGTTCGTTGTTGAATGTTCGTTGTTGAATGTTCGTTGTTGAATGTTCGTTGTTGAATGTTCGTTGTTGAATGTTCGTTGTTGAATGTTGAATGTTGAATGTTGAATGTTGAATGTTGAATGTTGAATGTTGAATGTTGAATGTTTATTTTCATTAGAAAAGCCAAAGATACGCTTTTGCAAACGCATTTCGCCATAATTTTTCGTTATGTTCGCCACCTTTTACAATTACCGATTTATTTTGTTTCTTGCATTCGCATCGTTTTGAATTGATTAGCGTTTCCATTTGTTCCATATTTGTAGCCATGTCTTCCTTACCTTCCTTGTCGCCACAAAGCAAATAAATTTTAGTATTGAACTTTGGCGTGTTTTCCATTTTCTGAAAAATTGCTTCTTTATTAATCCAAAAAGCAGGGGAGAAGCAACCTACTTTTCCGAACACTTCTGGGTATTTCAAAGCCGCATAAAAAGAAACCAATCCGCCAAGTGAACTTCCCCAAATACAAGTATTTCTAGCGTTTGCTTTGGTTCTGTATGTCGAATCAATTTGTGGTTTTAACGTTTTTACGATGAATTCTAAATAGGCATCTGCATTTCCGCCTCCGCGTATTTCATTTTTATAAGGCGTTAATTCTTCAAAACGTTTTTCATTTCCATGTTCAATTCCGATTACAATGACTTTCGCTTTCAAACTATCTAAAGTTTCATCAATATTCCATTCACCACCAAAAGAAAAGTCTTTATCAAATAAATTCTGCGCATCATGCATGTAAATTACTGGATATTTTTGGTTCGATTTTTCATAGTTCAAAGGCAAATACACCCAAATTTTCTTTTTGGTTTGTAGTTGTGGTGCGTCAATTTCAAAGGTGGAATATCTATTTTGTGCCTCAATTTGGTGAATCGAAAAGAAAAAAAGGAAAAGAAATAGTCTTAATAATTGTTGCATTTTTTTATATTTGAAGAATATTATAAAAGTAAGTATTTTGATGGAAACTACTCAAGAAAAAATTAGTTTGTTGCAAGAAATGATTTCGTTTGCCTTAATTGACGGCGAATTGCACGACAGAGAATATGATTTTATTGAAATTGTAGCTTACGAATTAGGTGTTGATAAAGAAACTTTACATAAACTTTACGAAAATAAAGGAGAAGTTAAAGTGATAAAAGACGAATTGAATAGAATTTGTCAGTTTTACCGTTTGGCTTTATTGATGCGTTCTGACGACGTTTTACACGAAAGAGAAAGAGTAAAAATCAACGAAATCGGAATTAATATGGGTTTGGATCCGTATGCGATGAAACGCGCTTTAAAACTTATTGAAGATTCGCCCAATCATATGGTTGATGGCCAGACTTTAATGGCTTTATTTAGTGAGCAGTTGAATTAGGTTTTAGAAGAGCCAAGTAAAAAGAGCCAAGTAAAAAGTAAAAAGAGCCAAGTAAAAAGTATTTGAAAGTTATTTGCTGATTACTTAATCTGCGACTGTTTACTTATTTAATAGGAATCCAAATTTCTTCCTCGCTTTCTGGGTTTTCGTGACCTAAATAGTTGTCGCCCATGATTTCAAAATGCGGTCTGTTGTCTAATTGAAATCCTGAATTGGGTAACCATTCGCCATAAATATATTGGGCAGTTTCAGAAAACATTTCAGATGTGCCTTTATATAAAAACACAGCATATTTTTCACCAATAAGTTCTAGTTTTTCAAATCTATCTGGAATTGTTGAAAAATCTTTCACTTCTACAGCAGCCCATTTGGTGAAAACCGTTTCTGGAGTGAAATTGGTAAAATAATCGGGTTCATACACTTGAACACAAAAGATATCAGCGCTTTTAGGGTTTGTGATTTCTTTTAAACGAGGCATTAACTGACTAAAAATGCTAAAAGTTTTATTGTCTAATAAAGACATTTCTACAGAATATCCGATTAATTTTTTAGCTGGTATAGTTACAATTTTAGGAGTCATAATGTAGATTAAAATTCAAATATATAAAAAAATCCCTGTAAATTTGCGCTACAAGGATTCTATCAAAATAAAAAAGAAGAAATTAATTATTCGTTAAAAACTGGTAAATTTCATCTTTTAAATGTACTCTCTTTTTTCTTAAATCATTCAAAGCATCATCTGAAGCGGGTTCAGCATCACTTTCAATTCTATAAATTTCGTGATCTAATTCGTCAAATTCATGAAACAATTTTTTAAAATGCGCATTTTCAACTTTTAAATTACTAATTTTTGTTTCGTACTCTGGAAATTCTTGGGTTAAAATGTGTTTAGATATCATAGCTATTGTTTTAATTTACTATTCAAAGTTCAGAATAATAAATCGTAAAAAATATGATATTTGTCATGTGTTATTTACCTTGAATTCGGATAAATAATTTTCTGAAAATTTCGCCGTAATTTTTGGGTGGATTTTGGTCTGCATAATAACTCCCATCTGGATTGATACACATTGGAAACGCAAATTTCGGTTCGTTTTTCTCCATGCTCATTGGTCCGAATTTCGTCACGTAGATTTTAATGACATCACCTTCTTTTTTAACTAATTCGTAACCTTGTGCGAAGTTGAAAAAAGGTTCTAATTTAGGTCTGCTTTTTAAGGCTGGAAGCAATTGATTTTCGCTTTTTACAAAATGAAAAGTAGTATTCATTTGCTTATCGAAAATACTATAATCACTTAAGTAAAAACCCTCTTTTGTTTTAATTATGGCTTGCCATAAAAACGTATTAAATGGAGTAGGAGCCACATTCATTTTTTCGTAAGCGATATTTTTTTCTTGTAAAACCGTTTCGAATTTGCTGTAAACAATTTCCCTTACAATTAATCCCCAAAGTAAATAACCAGTTGAGAGTATCAAACTTATGTTGATGATTTTACTTCTTTTTGGGTTTTTATTTTTCATTATGCCCAAAGCAATTACAGCAAATAAAAGCGGTAGCGTGTAAAATAAATCTACAACAAACACATTATTAAGTGAATAATATGATTTGGTTAATGGATATAAAATTCGTGTTCCGTAAGTGGTGCATAAATCTAATAAAGGATGCGTGAAAAGCGCTAAAAAGCAAGCCCAAACCCACGAAATATAGCTGGAATTATGTTTTTTTGAAAGCCATTTCCCAAATAATATACTTAATAATAAGGAGAAAAATATGGAATGCGAAAACGCTCTATGAACGGCTAGTTTAGCCACATCATCAAAAAACGGATTTAATAAGACATCTAAATCTGGAATAGTTCCTAAAACAGCACCATAAACTAATGATTTTTTACCAATTTCTTTGTCTTTTACCAAGTCAAAAGTGACTGCACCTAGAACGACTTGTGATAATGAATCCATTTACTTAGTAAATATTAAAAAGTGATGAGTGACTAGTTTTTAGGTTCTACTTTACAGGAATTAAAAACTGATGTTGAAATATCTTTCCTCTTTTGCCTTTAAATCTGATTGTTAAAGAGTATTTTCCATCTTTTAAGCCTTCGTTGCTAACAGTTGCTATCCAACTAGTGATGTTAATACGGTTGGAAAAATCACCTCTCCTTAAATCACGTCCCGAACAAGCAAAATTTGAAGGATCGATATTCTTTGTTATAATTTGAATTTTATTTTCTTTATCTAATTCTAAGAAATCTTTTCCGTTTTCAATTTGAATTTCTACAGAATAAATACTTTCTTCAAAAACTAAATTGCTTTTATTTTGAGCAAATAATACAGTTGAAAGTAGTATAAAAAAACAAATAAAAATCTTTTTCATAGTTATGTTCTGAATAGTTTAAAAGTTCTTAAACGTAAATCCTAAATCTCAAAATCGTAAATTAAGAAACCGGTTCTGCATACAAATCAAATTCTGTAGCATCAATGATTTTTAAATTTACGAAATCACCTGTTTTTAAATAGAATTTTGATGCATCAATTAATACTTCATTATCCACATCTGGACTATCAAATTCAGTTCTTCCTACAAAATGTTCGCCTTCTTTTCTATCGATTACACATTTGAACGTTTGTCCAATTTTTTCTTGATTTAAATCCCAAGAAATTTGTGCTTGAATATCCATAATTTGTGCTGCTCTGTCTTGTTTTACTTCTTCAGGAACATCATCTTCTAATAAATAAGCATGTGTGTTTTCTTCATGAGAATAGGTAAAACAACCTAAACGTTCGAAACGCATTTCTTCTACCCAATTTTTTAGGATATTGAAATCTTCTTCTGTTTCTCCAGGATAACCAACGATTAAAGTGGTTCTGATTGTCATTTCTGGAACTAACGCTCTGAAATCTTGAATTAATTTTGTTGTTTTTTCTTGAGTAGTTCCACGACGCATCGATTTTAAAACACTGTCAGAAATGTGTTGTAATGGAATATCTAAATAATTACAAATTTTTGGTTCACGTTTCATTAATTCTAAAACGTCCATTGGGAAACCAGTAGGGAAGGCGTAATGCAAACGAATCCATTCAATTCCTTCAACCTTAACTAAAGCTTCTAAAAGCTCCGCTAAGTTTCTTTTTTTGTATAAATCTAAACCGTAATAGGTTAAATCTTGTGCGATTAAAATTAATTCTTTAACACCGTTTTTAGCTAATTTCTCAGCTTCAATCACTAAATGTTCAATTGGTGTCGATTTGTGTTTTCCTCTCATTAATGGAATAGCACAAAAACTGCACGGTCTGTCGCAACCTTCTGCAATTTTTAAATACGCGTAATTTTTTGGAGTTGTCGTTAAACGTTCTCCAATTAATTCATGTTTATAATCAGCACCTAAAGCTTTTAATAATAAAGGCAATTCTGTAGTTCCGAAAAACTGATCTACATTTGGAATTTCTTTTTCTAAATCTGGTCTGTAACGTTCAGATAAACAGCCAGTAACAAAAACTTTGTCAACTAAACCCTGTTCTTTTTTTTCAGCATATTCTAAAATCGTATTTACCGATTCTTCTTTCGCATTATCAATAAAACCACAGGTATTAATTACAATAATGTTCCCTTCGTCTTCGGTTGCTTCGTGTGTTACTTCTTTTCCGTTGGCACGAAGTTGTCCCATTAAAACTTCACTATCATATACGTTTTTAGAACAACCTAAGGTAATGACGTTGATTTTATTTTTCTTTAAAGACTTGGTTCTCATAGTATTTGTTTTATTTCAGGGTGCAAAATTAATAAAAAAATGTCGCTAAACTTGAAGTAAAGCGACATTTGTGAAATATTTGTATTTTATTTAGAAATTCACCACATAGGTTAAAGTAACATTATTGTTGTAATTTTTAATTCTTGCAGGATCATTTAATCCAGAAGTTAATAAGACTTCTGTTCTAGCACGATGTTCGTTTGTGTAAGAAATATCTAATTTAGATTTCCCGAAATTATAACCTAAACCACCAGAATAGCTCATTAAATCTCCAAAGGCTAAATCCACTTTGTAAGGACTTTGCTCAAATCTGTAACCACCTCTAACACTCCATTTTTGAATTTTATATTCTCCACCAACACGTAATTCGTAGTTGTCTTGAAGTTCGTTTTTAATTTGAGTGTTTAAACTGCTAAATGTATCTTCGTTTTTAGGTTTAAATTGTGTTTTAGCATAGTTTTTTGAAATGTAATCGACACTTAATAATCCTTTTTTACCAAATAATACGGTCGCACTACCTGTTAATTTTCCAGGTGTTTGAATTTTGTAAGTTGGAAAAATGGTTACCGTGTTTGGGTTGTAGTTGTCGTCAAAATTGTCAGTTCCGTTTGTTGATGCTGTAGAAATACTTTGTGTTATCTCATCATTTAATCGGTACCAAGTTGGTGTTTCGTAAGCTAAACCAACACGAATATTGTTTGATGCTTTATAAATTGCTCCTAAATTTAATGAAAAACCAGAGCCATAAGTGTAAAGTTCATTATTGAAACGAGCTGCTGTTATCGCATAATTATTTGGTGTGTTAGCTACAGGGTTGTTGTTGCTTTCGTATAAAGAGGATGTTCTTACATAATCTGTAAAATGAAAGTTCATATTCATACCTACGTATAGTTTGTCTTGGTATGCACCAGAAAAGTTAGCTGTAAATTTTCCGTTATAGCCTTTGGCTTTAATTGTGTTTTTATGATAGTAATTTCCTCCAGTTGGTACATTAGAGTAATAATCAGAATTTAAATCATCGTTTTTATCAAAAGGACTTAGTATGTAGGATTGATATCCTAATAACGCTTGTTGATCAATAAAACTGGCATCTTGATAACTTACATTGTTCAAATATCCAAGTTGTATACCATCCCAATATGGTGGATTTGCATTTGCATAATTTAAAAAATAACTATCCATTGAGTTGTATGGATTTACTCCTTCACTAATTATGAAATCATCAAAGTTGTTTGTGTTTTCGTAGTTTAAACCTAAAGCAAATTTTTTCCAACCGCTTTTTGCGTTATTATCATTAAAAACAAAAACAGCTCCTAATTGATTTATGTCAAGGGAGTTTTCTTTCGTAGTAGTGTTTGTGCCAAAATAACCTGCATTATTACTTTTGTTAAAACTTGACAAGGAAATAGTTGCTTGGTTGTAGTTAAAAACAGAAGAACCAGCAGGGTTGATGTTTATAGCAGACATATCGCCACCTATTGAGCCAAAAGCTCCACCCATTGCTCTAAAACGTGCTGTTCCATTTAAGTTTTCTACGCTATATCTTAAAGCGTCAGTGATGGTAGGCTCTTGTGCATTGGCCATAAAAGAACTTCCAACTAATAAGGAAAGTAATATCTTTTTCATATGTTGATATTTATTATTTTTTATTGATCATATGTAATTCGCAAATAATTATTGGTTATTGAAACCAATTTTTGGTAATGCTCATTTCATAGATTTTTTATTAATGTTTTAAAAACCTGCCTGATAGAAACAAACAGGTTTTTTAATTTGTTTTTTATCCTCGTCCACCACGACCGCCACCGCCGCCTGATCTTCCGCCACCCATTGATCCGCCACCAGAGCTTCTTCCACCACCAAAGTCAGAACTTCTTGGTGTAGAAATTGTTCTTGGTGATTCACTTCTTGGAGTTGATATTGTTCTAGGTGATTCACTTCTTGGAATAGAAATAATTCTCGGTTGAGGAGTTTGACTTCTAGGAGTACCAGTATTGATAGTTCCTCTAGGAGTGTTCATTCTTGGTTCAGAAGTTTGATTTCTTGGAGTGTTACTATTTGAATTGTTTCTTGGTGAAATAGCTCTAGGTTGATAGTTTTGATTTCTAGGTGTTCCAACAGTATTTCCTCTTGGTTGAGATGATTGACTTCTTGGGTTTCCGATTGCATTTCCATTTCTTCCTGAAGAATATCTTCCAGCGTTTCCATTACTATTAATATAACCACCTCTTGGACCACTATTGTAAGATACGTTTCTACCGCCGCCATAATATACATTATTCCAGCCATTTCCGTACCAACCATTTCCGTACCAGCTGTTACCCCAATATGGACCATAATATCCTCCATACCAATTGTTGTATCCCCAACCATTTCCGTACCAACCATTATTCCAGCCCCAATTATTTCCATACCAACCATTGTTCCAACCCCAGTTGTTTCCATACCAATTGTTGTAACCCCAGCCATTTCCATACCAGCCAGAATTTCCATAAACATTTACAGTTACATTGCTAGTTTGGTTTTCACCCCAGCCAGCATATCTAGTGTCAGATTCTTGAACATAAACGGTATCTGGAGTAGATTTGTAGTTGTCTACATCAGTTAATACTTCAAAATCACTCTGCATGCTTTTGAATTGCTGGGCGTATTTATTATTGTCTTCAATTACAACAACATTTTCATCTTGAACTTGTCGTTCATAGGTAACGGTTTTATCTGGTCCGTAAACACCATCATTATCGTAATATGATGAATTTTGGTACGAACCACAAGCTGTCACTGTGATTGCACCAACAAATAGACTCAAAAATCTAAGTGTTTTTTGCTGAAAAGTGTAATTTGTTTTCATATATAGTAAATTTTATTGTTGGTCTTTACAAAATTAAGTAGTTTTGTACCACTAAATTAATACAAATAAAACAAATTTTGTGCCAATATTATAAAAATGAGTAAAAATTTAACAACTAGAAGCGAAGATTATTCTGCATGGTATAACGAATTAGTCGTAAAGGCTGATTTAGCTGAGAATTCAGGTGTAAGAGGTTGTATGGTAATTAAGCCATACGGTTATGCAATTTGGGAAAAAATGCAAGCAGAATTAGACAAAATGTTTAAAGAAACAGGTCATAGTAATGCATATTTCCCCTTATTTGTTCCGAAAAGCATGTTTGAAGCGGAAGAAAAAAATGCGGAAGGTTTTGCTAAAGAATGCGCTATTGTTACTCATTATAGATTGAAAAATGATCCAGATAAACCTGGGAAATTAATGGTAGATCCAAATGCTAAATTAGAGGAAGAATTAATTGTTCGTCCAACTTCTGAAGCTATTATTTGGAGTACATATAAAGGTTGGGTGCAATCGTATAGAGATTTACCTTTATTGATTAACCAATGGGCGAATGTAGTGCGTTGGGAAATGAGAACACGTTTGTTTTTAAGAACTGCGGAGTTTTTATGGCAAGAAGGACACACCGCTCACGCAACAAAAGCAGAAGCGATGGAAGAATCTGAAAAAATGATGAACGTATATGCTGATTTTGCTGAAAATTTCATGGCTATTCCTGTTGTGAAAGGTTTGAAAACTGAAACAGAGCGTTTTGCTGGTGCGGATGAAACGTTTTGTATTGAAGCGTTAATGCAAGATGGAAAAGCGCTACAAGCAGGAACGTCTCACTTTTTAGGTCAGAATTTTGCTAAAGCATTTGATGTGAAGTTTACGAATCAAGAAGGGAAACAAGAATATGTTTGGGGAACATCTTGGGGAGTTTCAACGCGTTTAATGGGTGCGTTAGTGATGACGCATTCTGATGATAACGGATTGGTATTGCCTCCAAATGTAGCACCAATTCAAGTGGTTATTGTGCCAATTTTTAAAACGGATGAAGAGTTTGCTAGAATTTCAGAAGTAGCAAATGGTTTAGTCGCTCAATTTAAGAAATTAAACATTTCAGTAAAATTTGACAACAGAACAACACAAAAACCTGGTTTCAAATTTGCAGAATGGGAATTAAAAGGAGTGCCAGTTCGTGTAGCAATTGGTCCGAAAGATTTAGAAAATGGAACTTTTGAAATCGCACGTAGAGATACGTTAACAAAAGAAGTAAAACCCGCGGATGGAATTGTGAGTTATATTCAAGACTTGTTAGAGCAAATTCAAAAGGATTTATTTAATAAAGCAGTGGATTACAGAACAGCTCATACAACAGAAGTGAATTCTTTTGAAGAATTTAAAGATGTTTTAGATAATAAAACAGGTTTTGTGTCGGCGCATTGGGATGGAACGGCAGAAACAGAAGAAAAAATAAAAGACTTAACGAAAGCAACTATCAGATGTATTCCTTTGGATAGAGTAGAAGAAGCTGGAGTTTGTATTTTAACAGGAGCGCCTTCAAAAGGAAGAGTTCTTTTCGCAAAAGCGTATTAGAGATTTTACAATTTGGGATTTGGAATTTAGGATTTCAGAAATTTATTTATTTTTTTAAAATAGTTAAATGCCTTATAAATAAGGCCTTAAGTTGAGGTTTTAAAAAAAATTAGAAAATTTTTGCGTCAGGTATTGCAAAAATAAAAAATAGTTGTATTTTTGCACTCGCATTACAGCAAATGCAATGGTCCGTTCGTCTATCGGTTAGGACGCCAGGTTTTCATCCTGGTAAGAGGGGTTCGATTCCCCTACGGACTACAATGTTTTTACTGAAACATAAAATCAGTTAATGGTCCGTTCGTCTATCGGTTAGGACGCCAGGTTTTCATCCTGGTAAGAGGGGTTCGATTCCCCTACGGACTACAAATTAGTTTTGAAATAGTTTTATAAAACAAAAGATGGTGTCTCCTTTTTTGTTTTGTTAGTTAAAACTGAAGTGATTGATTTTATTAAAATTCAATTGTGGGAGGTTTTTCTTGTTTTTACTAATAAGTAAATAAAGTTATTACAATTTAAAAATTAAGAAAATGGCAAATCATAAGTCAGCTTTAAAAAGAATTAGAAGCAACGAAAAAAGAAGAGTATTAAACAAATACCAACACAAAACTACACGTAATGCTATTAAAGCAATTCGTTTAGCAACTGTAAAAGCAGAAGCTGCTGCAAAGTTACCTACAGTTATTTCAATGATCGACAAGTTAGCTAAGAAAAACATTATTCACGCTAACAAAGCTTCAAACTTAAAATCTAAGTTAACAAGATTAGTTGCTAGTTTATAATTAGAACTTACAATTTATACAAAATCCCATTCTGTTTTCAGAATGGGATTTTTTTATTTAGACCTGACAGGTTTCAAAAACCTGTCAGGTCTTTTTTTTTTTTTAAAATTCTGTTTTTCTTGTCTAGCTGTCGGTTGTGCGGTATCTTTTGGTTTAATTATGCTCAAGACAATTAAACAAAAGATATAGCGGAACACGCGACTGTTAGTGTATTGAAAATGAATAGTTCTGCTCCTAAATTTATTAAAATGTAAACAAAACAAATAGTTGTTTGAATATCAAGATAATAAACGTACCTTTGCACTTTCAAAAAAAGAATATATGTCATCTATTAGAAACATTGCAATTATTGCCCACGTTGACCACGGTAAAACTACATTGGTTGATAAAATTATGTATCACTGTCAATTGTTCCGTGATAACGAAAATACTGGAGATTTAATTTTAGATAATAACGACTTAGAGCGTGAAAGAGGAATTACTATTACTTCTAAAAACGTATCTGTTTCTTACAAAGGAACTAAGATTAATATTATTGACACTCCAGGTCACGCCGATTTTGGTGGTGAAGTAGAGCGTGTATTAAACATGGCCGATGGTGTATGTTTGTTAGTAGATGCTTTTGAAGGACCAATGCCACAAACTCGTTTCGTATTACAAAAAGCTATCGATTTAGGTTTAAAACCTTGCGTAGTAATTAATAAAGTGGACAAAGAAAACTGTACTCCAGAAGAAGTTCACGAAAAAGTATTCGATTTAATGTTCGAATTAGGTGCTACTGAAGCACAATTAGATTTCCCTGCTGTTTATGGTTCTGCTAAAAACAACTGGATGTCTGATCATTGGGAAAACGTAACGGATAACGTAGAAGCGTTATTAGATATGGTTATTGAGCACGTACCAGCTCCAAAAGTTGGACAAGGAACGCCTCAAATGTTAATTACATCTTTAGATTTCTCTGCATTTACAGGTCGTATCGCGATTGGTAGATTAGAAAGAGGTGAATTAAAAGAAGGAATGAACATTTCGTTAGTAAAACGTGATGGTTCTATTACAAAATCAAAAATTAAAGAATTACACACTTTTGAAGGTTTAGGTCGTAAGAAAGTAGAAAGTGTAATTGCTGGAGATATTTGTGCAATTATTGGTGTAGATGGTTTTGAAATTGGTGATACTATTGCCGATTTTGAAAATCCAGAAGCTTTAACTTCAATTGCTATTGATGAGCCAACAATGAGTATGTTGTTTACAATTAACGACTCACCATTCTTTGGTAAAGAAGGAAAATTTGTAACGTCTCGTCATATTAGAGAAAGATTAGAAAAAGAATTAGAGAAAAACTTAGCTATGAGAATGGGTGAGACTGATTCTGCTGATAAATTCATGGTTTTTGGTCGTGGAGTATTACACTTATCTGTTCTTATTGAAACAATGAGAAGAGAAGGTTACGAATTACAAATTGGACAACCACAAGTTATCATTAAAGAAGTTAATGGTGTTAAATGTGAACCAATTGAAGAATTAACTATCGATTTACCAGAAAGTTTATCAGGTAGAGCTGTAGAGTTTGTTACTTTACGTAAAGGTGAAATGTTAAGCATGGAAACTAAAGGGGAACGTATGATTATTAAATTCAATATTCCATCTCGTGGAATTATTGGATTACGTAACCAATTACTTACCGCTACTGCTGGTGAGGCAATTATGGCACACCGTTTTATTGGATACGAACCATACAAAGGTGAAATTTCTGGACGTAACAAAGGTTCATTGATTTCTATGGAAAAAGGAAAAGCGATTCCTTATTCTATTGATAAATTACAAGATAGAGGTAAATTTTTCGTGGAACCAAATGCTGAAATCTATGAAGGTCAGGTAATTGGTGAAAACTCTCGTGGTGATGATATGTGTGTAAACGTAACGAAAGAGAAAAAACAATCTAACGTACGTTCATCTGGAAATGATGAAAAAGCAAGAATTATTCCTCCAGTTATTTTCTCTCTTGAAGAAGCTTTAGAATACATTCAAAAAGATGAATATGTAGAGTGTACTCCAAAATCTATTCGTTTAAGAAAAATTCATTTAACGGAAACGGACAGAAAACGTTTTAAAATCTAATTAGATTTTTTATAAATATACTAAACCACGAATTTCATTTGATCTTCGTGGTTTTTTTTTATTCCCCTTTTTTAAGAGAGGTGTCCGAATAGTGGGTGTCTTTTTTCACCGCAGATTCACAGATTTTTTAACTATCTATTTTATAAATGAATAAAAATGAAATTAATTTAGTTCACGCAAAGGCGCTAAGTCGCAAAGGATTTAATGGTTCAACTTTGCGGCTTTGCGTGATTTTTAGATATTTGTTAGAATCTACATCGTCTAAGCATCTATTACTATAATTTTTGTAAAGCTGAAAGCACAATCACTACAATTCACACTATTTATTTAAAAGCGTTACACACTTCAAAAATATAAAAAACCTATAATTCACACCAAAACACTAGGATAAGTGTTTTTTTTTTTTGTTTTGTATGAATTTAACTTTTTCTTACAAATGAAAAAAACACTACTTTTCTTATTGTTTTCTATTATTACAACAGCACAAAGTTTAGACCCAACTTTTGATACCGATGGTTTGGTGAATAACCCAATTTCTACTACTCCTTCCATACAAAATGCTTATGATGGTATTTTGCAACCTGATGGTAAAATGATTTATGTAGGACGTTATTTTGATGGAACAGTAATTACGAAAGGTTTTATTGTAAGATTCAATACAGACGGAACAAAAGATACGTCATTTGCTACAGGTGGTATTAGCATTTTTGGTGTTAATGGTTTTCAAAGCGTTACTTTACAAGCGGATGGTAAAATTCTTGTTGCAGGTACAAGCAGTGTGTATCGATTAACAGCAAACGGTATAGTTGATACAAGTTTTAACAGTATTGGTTATAAAACTATTAGTTTGTCTGGGCAAAATATGAATATGAAATGTGTTTCTGTACAGTCAGATAACAAAATTGTAGTTTCGGGATTTATTAGTAATGGAACCAATAATGATGTTGCTGTGGCTAGGTTAAATACTGACGGTACTTTTGATACTACATTTGATACAGATGGAATTTATACATTTATTTCTTCTTCAATTGATAATGGATTTACTCACAAAATACAAGCAGATGGTAAAATCGTGATTGTAGGAGATACGGGAGCAACAACTGCTGCAAAAAACTTTTTAATTGTTCGTCTTAATATTAATGGAACTTTAGATACTACATTTAATTTAACTGGTTATGCAATTACAGATTTTTCATCCAGTGTTGATTATGCACGTGATATACAAATTTTGCCCGATAATTCTATTTTAGTTTTAGGTTCTTCGGCTGGTAATGTGGCATTGGCTAAATATACAACTTCGGGTGCTTTAGACACTTCTTTTAATACAACAGGTAAAAAAACATTTACTATTATTTCAAATCAAGCAACTACTAGTACATCAACAAGTTTACATTATTTCTCAAAATTTAGTATTTTACCAACAGGAGAAGTTATAATTTCATGTACAAATAATGGAGATTATACAATTGTAAAATTAAATACAGCTTATAATTTAGATACTACTTTTGGTATCAATGGAATTTTTACTTCAAATTCGGAAGCTGATATTTCTACAATTTTACAAATTAAACCCAATGGAAATATAATTACTGGCGGTATAAGTTTTACAACAGCCTTAAATAGTGATGCAAAAATTAAGGAAGTAGAAATTGCAAGTAACGGAACATTAATAAATTCAGTAACTAAAAACTTGTTTTTAGGAGTTGATAAATTTATTTCAATGAATAAAAATGCAAATGGCGATATTTTTGTATTAGCCAATACACCCAATCCTACTTTGTTTAAATATAATTCATCTGGACAATTAGATGTTACTTTTGGAGTAAGTGGAAAAGTCATCTTGCCAGATAGTGCAGAAAATGATTGTAAAATAAATATTTTTTCTGATAAAATATTTGTTTATTTAGATTTTGGAATTTATAAATTTAATAGTAACGGAACTTTAGATACCAGTTTTGATACGGATGGATATATTAATATGGGAACTGTGTTAAATAGTTTTAATAATAATTATAGTCTTGGAAATATGGATGATGTTAAAATAGATGCATTTGGTAATTTAATTGTTGCAATTGATATTTACATAACTGGTGGTTCTATTAATTATTTTTCAATGGGGGTATTAAAATTTTTAAATAACGGTTTAGTAGATGTCTCTTTTGGGAATAATGGATTGTTCACGACAAGATTTAATAGTGATTTAAATTTTCGTGAATTTCCTCAAAACATTATTTTACAAAATGATGGTAAGATTAAAATTTTAGGACAGTTTCATCATAACCAAAATATACCAATTCAATATACTTTTTGCTCTTTTAGAATAAATTCTAATGGTGTTTTAGATACAGCTTATGGAAATAACGGTAAAACAACTAATACATTCCCTTCATTAATTAATTGGCCAATAAATTCATTCATTTTTAGTGACAATAGTGTTTTGTGTTTTATGAAAAGTCAAAATAATTCAGAAATGAAATCTATAAAATTCTTAGCTGATGGTGCAGTAGATTTATCTCATGGAACAAACGGTATTAGTAATGATTTTGTAGGTTCAAATAACAGCACAATGGTATTTCAACCAGACGGAAAATACCTTAAAGCAGGCTCTAAAAACAATCATTTTTCAATTAGTCGTTATAATGCGGATGGTTCTGTTGATACTTCTTTTGGTACAAATGGTGAATTAAACCCAATTGTAGGTTATGCTTCTTCAATATCTGATATTTTATTACAAGCCGATGGTAAAATTGTAGTTGGTGGTACATCTACAACTAGTGATAATCAATTGGCGGTTATTGCCCGTTTTACCAATACCATTTTAGGAACTTTAGATTTTTCATCTTCAAAAAATACATTGTCAATTTACCCAAATCCAATAGAAACTTCCGCTACTTTTGAGTTTACTTTAAACAACTCAGAAAACATTAACATAGAATTATATGATATTCAAGGTAAATTGGTACAAACAATTGCTAATAACCAAGAGTATTCTGTAGGAAATCATAAATTACCAATTGAATTACCTTATCATTTAAATTCGGGTAATTATTTCTTGAAATTAACTTCTACAACAGGCAGTCAATCCATTCAAATTATTAAAAAGTAATTTTTTTTCAAATACAATAAACCACGAATTTCATTTGATTTTCGTGGTTTTTTTATGCCTATAATTAATATTTTGTAAGAAATCGCAAAATCAATATGTAAAAACCCTAACTTTGTTATTCAAAAACCTTGAACCATGGAAATTAAATTAAAAAACGGAATTGATAGATTAGAGTTCGGTATGACTCCAAAATACGTAGAAGCTTTATGTGGTAAGCCGAATAAGACGTTTACAGATGACGAGAACAATACGATTTATGTGTACAACAAAGAACGTATGAAGTTAACGTTTTATGTAGAAGAAGACATGAAATTAGGTTATATTACTACTACAAATCCAGCAATTAAATTGTTTGGTTCTTCTATAATAAATCAGCCTTGGGATGTAGTGAATGGCGATTTAGCTTTAAATAAAATTACCAAATTTGAAAAAGACTCAGAAGAAGGAATTGATATTTATTTTAACGAAGACAATTGGTTGTTTTTCCATGTAGACTATGACGAAGTCGTTGAGGTTGAAATTGGTGCCATAATCAACGATAAAGACGAATTTGAATGGAAGTTTAGAGGATAAAACATAAAAAAAAACGGCAAACATCTAATGTAGAGTTTGCCGTTTTTTATTTTAATTCAGAATTTATTTCAACTTGAATTTTTCTTTTAAAAATTTCACAGCCATAGCATTCGCTTCGGTTGCAGCTTTTTCATCAAATTTCGGATTACTTGGATTTGCGAAAGCATGTTCCGCTTCAAAAATTTTATAGTTTAACGATTTGTTCGCTGTTTTCATGTTTGCAGCAAACTCTTCAATAATTTTTTTAGAAATCCATTCTTCTGTAGCAAATAAACCTAACACCTCACAATTTATGGTTTTCAATTTTTCTACATCTTGAACAGGCATTCCATAATACATCACTGAACCAATTGCTTGTTTCTTAGATAAAATCGCAGATTTTAAAGACCATCCGCCACCAAAACACCAGCCAATACTCGCCACTTTTGCTTTTTTACCAGCATAAGCCAAAGCGCCGTTTACGATATTTTCTAATCGTTTCTCATCTGCGCCTTGCATGTATTTTGCTGCGTCTTCTCGAGTAGTAGCTACTTTTCCATCATACATATCAATGGCTAAAACATTTACGTTTCCACCCATTTCATTGTATAAAATATCGGCTTGTTTTTTAATGTGATCATTCAATCCCCACCATTCTTGATATACAAAAAGCCATTTTTTTGATTTGGTTTTCGATTTTACGAAATACGCATTTCCGTCAGTAACATCTGTAGTTTTGAAAGTTATCATTTCACCTCCAACTAAAGAATTGTGTGTGTATTCTAATGGAAGTTGATGTGAAGCTACGAAGTTTTTATCTGTAGTAAATTCCGACATATTTCCTTCGTTGGAAGCAAAAGCCAATTGACAACAACTTTGCGAATAAGAAAGTGAAGTGGTTAGTGCTACCAATAACATTAAGATAATTTTTTTCATTTTGAGTTGATTTTTATTATTTGTTTTTCAAAATTACACATAAAAAAAACACGCTCAAGGCGTGTTTTATAATTTTTAACTATTGTTGGATAGTGTTTTCTTTTGTGAAGCATAAATGAAATAAAATCCAAGTATGATAAAAGGAATACTTAACCATTGTCCAGTAGATAATGCATTGAACATTGGATATTCTTCAAAGCCACCTTGACTATCTTTTACAAACTCTACAAAAAATCGAACCGACCAAAGTAAAACTAAAAACGTTCCGAATAGTAATCCTGGTTTGTTTCTCGCGTCGGTTTTCCAATACATATATAATAAGATGATGAAAACTGGAACGTATAAAATCGCTTCAAACAATTGAGCTGGATATCTGTAAGGAATTTTTTCTAAAATATCTTTAAATTGAATATCTTTCGCAATCGCATTATACGCTTGCGTTCCGTCAGGAATGTTTGTTAATTGAGAGGCCAATTGTGGTGGCAAATTATCTTCGCCTTTAACGAATTTCATTGCCATGAAACTGTCTTTTGAAGTTGTTTTTCCAAAAATTTCTGAATTCATAAAGTTTCCTAAACGAATAAAAATCGCTCCAGAAGCCACTGGAATTACAATTCTATCTAAAATCCATAATAACGGACGTTGAAGTACTTTTGTTTTGATATAATACATGGTGATGATGATAGCAATTGCCGCACCATGACTTGCTAATCCACTAAAACCAGTAAAATGAAATTCGGGTTTAGTGCTAAATGGCAACAAAACACTTAAAGGGTCTTGTGAAATTAATTCGGGTTGGTAAAAAAACACATGACCTAAACGTGCGCCAACCATTGTAGCAACAATTGTGTAAACAAATAAATTGTCTAATTTTTCAATAGATTCGTTTTCTCTATCAAAAATAAGTTTCATAATGTACCAGCCAAGTGCAAAAGCCGCAACCCATGTTAAGCTGTAAAAACGAATCATGAAAAAACCTAAATCGATACCTTCTGTTGGATTCCAAATCATATTTTATATGTTATTTTAGTATTTAAACTTTTTACTTAAAACTTATCCCTTTTGCCTTTTTACTTGGCTCTTTTTACTTTTTCCTTGGTTCTTTTCTAAGGAACCGGATCGTAACCGCTTCTTCCCCAAGGATGACAGCTACCAATTCTTTTAATCGCGAGCCAACTTCCTTTTAGTATTCCGTGTTTTTCTAATGCTTCTTTACTGTAACTTGAGCAAGTAGGAGCAAACCTACAAGTTGCTGGTGTTAAAGGCGAAATTACGATTTGATAAAACCGAATAATTACGATAAACGGAAAAATTAAAATTTTCTTCATATTTTGTTACTAATAAAGTATCAAACTTTTATCTTTTTACTTTTTCCTTGGCTCTTTTTTATAAGGTAAAACTCGTTCCTTCTTTTCCGTCTTTCAATTGAATATCTAAAACAGCTAATTTATCTCTAATTTCATCAGATAAAGCCCAGTTTTTATTCGCTCTAGCTTCCATTCTCATTTCGATAAGCATTTCAATAACACTTCCCAATTTATTATTATTTCCTTCCGCTTTTTTATTCGTTAATCCTAAAACATCAAAAACAAAAATGTCTAAAGTTGCTTTTAATTCAGCTAAATCAGCTGCAGAAATCGTTTCTTTTTTATCATTCAATACATTGATAATTCGAACCGCTTCAAATAATTGAGCAATTAAAATCGTAGTATTGAAATCGTCATTCATCGCATCATAACACGCTTTTTTCCATGTAGCAATATCAACTGAAGATGAATTGCTAACTTCAATTTTTGATACAACATCTATAGCTTCCATCAAACGATTGTAGCCTTTTTCACTCGCCACCATGGCTTCATTAGAAATATCTAAAACGCCACGATAATGCGCTTGCATAAAGCAAAAGCGCACCACACTTGGATCAAATGCTTTTTCGAAGAAATCATTTTTACCATCTAGTAATTCCATTGGTAAAATATAATTTCCAGTGCTTTTACTCATTCGTAAACCATTCATAGTAAGCATGTTAGTATGCATCCAATAGTTTACAGGTCTGTGTCCATTACAAGCCGTCCCTTGTGCGATTTCACATTCGTGATGTGGAAATTTTAAATCTAAACCACCACCGTGAATGTCGAAAGTTTCACCTAAGTATTTCGTACTCATGGCTGTACATTCTAAATGCCAACCTGGAAAACCAGCTCCCCAAGGTGAATTCCAACGCATAATATGTGCTGGAGATGCATTTTTCCAAAGGGCAAAATCTTGCGGATTTCTCTTTTCCGATTGTCCATCTAAATCTCTGGTATTGGCTAGTAAATCTTCAATATTTCTATTGTTTAATTCGCCGTAATTTAAACCACGTTTGTTATATTCTAACACATCAAAATAAACCGAACCCTGACTCTCATAAGCAAAACCAGTTTCAATTAATTTTTGAGTTAATTCAATTTGTTCTATAATATGTCCTGTTGCCGTTGGCTCAATAGTTGGAGGTAAGAAATTGAAAGTTTCTAAAACTCTATGAAAATCAACCGTATATTTTTGTACAATTTCCATTGGTTCTAATTTTTCTAAACGAGATTGTTTTACAAATCTGTCATTATCTACATCGCCATCATCTGTTAAATGTCCAGCATCTGTAATATTTCGTACATATCTAACTTTGTAACCTAAATGCAATAAATAACGATAAATCATGTCAAAACTCATAAAAGTTCTCACATTTCCTAAATGCACATTGCTGTAAACCGTTGGTCCACAAACATACATACCAATTTGACCTTCGTGAATCGATTTAAAATTTTCTTTTTTTCCCGATAAAGAATTATACACCTGAAGTGGATGGGTTTGGTAAAGTGACATTTTGTTTAATTTATGTTTAATTATTTTTTTTGGAGCTTTATCCTGCTTTACGTTACAATCTTTTTATTTGTTGTATTCAGTTTGTCTTTAGCAACAAATAAAAAGGATTTTCACTGCAATCAGGGCTAGTTAAAATCTCGTATCTAATTTAATATAGTCTAAGAATTCTCTTTTTACTTTTTCTTCTTTAAATTTTCCGCCGAATTCAGAAGTAACAGTGCTACTTTCAATATCTTTAATTCCACGAGAATTTACACACATGTGTTTCGCATCAATTACACAAGCTACATCTTCCGTGTTTAATACTTCTTGTAATTCTTTTACAATTTGAATCGTTAAACGTTCTTGAACTTGAGGTCTTTTCGCGTAAAATTCCACAATTCTGTTCATTTTAGATAAACCTACAACTGTTCCGTTTGAAATGTAAGCAATATGAGCCCTACCATATATAGGTAGTAAATGGTGTTCACAAGTAGAATATACTACAATGTTTTTCTCCACCAACATTTCTCCGTATTTGTACTTGTTATCAAAAGTAGAAGCGCTTGGTTTTTTATTTGGATTTAATCCGCCAAAAATTTCTTTCACAAACATTTTTGCTACTCTATTTGGCGTGCCTTTCAAACTATCGTCTGTTAAGTCCATTCCAAGAGTTAGTAATATGTTTTCTACGTCTTTTTTTATTCTTGTAATTTTTTCCTCGTCAGAAATATCAAAAGCGTCCTCTCTAACTGGATTATGAGTGTTTGTAGCAATATGGTTATTGCCTATTTCGTCGTTTTGTTCTTCGTTATTAATCATCATACCTTTAGTTTGCAAATTACTGCAAATATATACATTTCTAAATAAATTTGATTTATATTATTTTGAAAGTAAATTCCTAACTATTATTTTTTGTATTTAAGTGTTCTATTGTAAAATATCGATAAAAAACATATAAAACCGACGAAATGCATCTGTTTTTGTTAAAAAAGCAATTTATTAACGTAAAGTTAAATTTTTATTTATTTTTGCTAGATACAATCAACTACTTATTACTAATTATATTCAAAAAAATGAAAAAATTTTTACTCTTATTTGTAACGGCTTTATCTTTTTCACAATGTCCTATTACAAATTATAGTCCTATTTGCGATGGAGGATTGCCACCTGCGTCAAACACTACCGGTCCTTTTCCTGGTCCACCATCTAATTGTTTGGGTTCTACTCCAAGAAGATCATTTCATCCAATTCAAGTGAATTCAACTGGAAATATTCAACTAACTATTACTCAAGGAAGTAATCCGCCTTTATACAATAATATAGACGTTGATTTTGAAGCTTGGGGACCATTCAGTACTTTAACTCAAGCTTTAAATTGTAGTAATTTTTCTGGTTTAGATGGCGTTCCTAATACGCCAAGTAATTTAGTTGCTTGTAGTTATAACGGAGCAGCAATTGAAACTTTTACAATACCTAATGCAATTTCAGGTCAGTACTACATGGTAATGATAACCAATTTTAATGGTGGTGCGGGATATGTACAAATTTTAGGAGGTACACCATCGTCTCCTATTACCAATCAATTAAGTTGTGATCCGGTTTGTGGAGTTAGAATTAAAAATTTTTTAGGAAATGAATTGGATGTAATTAATTGTGCTCCTACACCTATATCTGAAGTTTTAACTGCTAGGCCTAATAATCCGGGTTTAACAACACCTGTTTATAAATGGTATTTAAATAATGTCTTGCAACCTTTGTTAACGACGCAGTCGATTACAGTCACCCAGTCTGGTACATGGAAAGTTGAAGTAACTAGTCCATTATGTGGAAATTCTGTTTATGATGATGAAATATTTGTACAATTTAACAGACCTCCTTCTTTAACAAATATTGGGACTCAAATTGTTAATAACAGCACGAATTGTACAATTAATCTACAAGCTTTAATTGCTAGTATTGTTGGATCAGTAAATGTTTCAAATTACACTTTAACATTTCATACTTCTATAACAGATGCAAATAATGATGTTAATCCAATAACAAATTTAACTAATTATCAGCCTCTTTTTGATAGAAACATTTTTATTAGGTTAGAAGTTAATGGATCACCTACATGTAATAGAACACAAAACATCATGACAATTGATGTACAATGTTTAAATGATGCAACTGCAACTGGAAATTCAATATGTCAAACAGGAACAAATACAGGTACTCTAAATTTTGTTGGTACGCCAGGTGCAACTGTATATTTTGATGTTTCACCAGCAGTACTACCAGCAGATTATAGCGTAGTTTTAAATGGGTCTGGTATGGGAACTTGGACTTCACCAGTTTTAACTGCAACTACTACTTACGATTTAACAAGTATAACAGGTGGTTCGCCAGTAACTACAAATACTTTAAGTTCAACGGCTACAATTACTGTAGTTACCGCACCAAAAGCAGGAACTGGAAATCCAAAAGCCTTTTGTAGTACAGATACTCCAGAAGATTTGTTTTTGTCTATCACTGGTCCAAAAGACGCAGGAGGGACATGGTCACCAGCAATGGCAAGTGGAACAGGAGTTTATAATCCAGCTCTAGATACACCAGGAACTTATACTTATAGTATTAATTTAGCAGGCTGTGCGCCATCAAGTACTACAGTTGTTGTTTCAGAAAATGTTCAGCCTAATGCTGGTGCAGATGGAAGTACAACAATTTGCGAAAGTAGTACAACAGCCATTAATTTATTTAGCTATTTAACTGGCGCTCAAATAGGAGGGACATGGTCAATAGATCCAACTTCAACAGGAGTAGGCGGAACATTTAATTCTGCTGCAGGTACGTTTTTACCAGCAGTAGGAGCAACAAGTTATGTTTTTAGATATGAATTAACAGGTACCTCGCCATGTGCTAACGATTTCAGTTTAGTAAATGTTACATTAACTGCTGCACCCAATGCCGGTACAGGTAATCCAAAAGCCTTTTGTAGTTCAGATACTCCAGAAGATTTGTTTTTATCTATCACTGGTCCAAAAGACGCAGGAGGAACATGGTCGCCAGCAATGGCAAGTGGAACAGGAGTTTATAATCCAGCTTTAGATACACCAGGAACTTATACTTATAGTTTTAATTTAGCAGGCTGTACGCCATCAAGCACTACTGTTGTTGTTTCTGAGCAAGCACAACCTAATGCAGGAACAAATGGTACTTTAACAGTTTGCCAAGGTACAATACCTACAAATGCACAATTATTTGCACAATTAGGAGGAACGCCAAATGCAGGAGGTTCATGGACGAATTCTGGTTTAGTTTATACTTATACTGTTGCTGCAATAGCGCCATGTACAACAAATGCTTCAGCTACTGTTACTGTAACAGAACAACCACAACCTAATGCAGGAACAAATGGTACTTTAACAGTTTGTCAAGGTACAACACCTACAAATGCACAATTATTTGCACAATTAGGAGGAACACCAAATGCAGGAGGATCATGGACGAATTCTGGTTTAGTTTATACTTATACTGTTACTGCAATAGCGCCATGTACAACAAATGCTTCAGCTACTGTTACCGTAACGGAACAAGCACAACCTAATGCAGGAACAAATGGTACTTTAACAGTTTGTCAAGGTACAACACCTACAAATGCGCAATTATTTGCACAATTAGGAGGCACGCCAACAGCAGGAGGAAGTTGGACAAATTCAGGTTTTGTTTATACTTATACTGTTGCTGCAATAGCGCCATGTACAACAAATGCTTCAGCTACTGTTACTGTAACAGAACAACCACAACCTAATGCAGGAACAAATGGTACTTTAACAGTTTGTCAAGGTACAACACCTACAAATGCGCAATTATTTGCACAATTAGGAGGAACGCCAACTGCTG